>JALGUI010000023.1 GCA_029820915.1 Candidatus Zipacnadia bacterium
ATCGAGGCCAACATCCGCCAGGTCTGCGGCACAGGCGCCAAGGCCTGCTACTTGCACGGGGGCATGGCCGACGGCATCTGGCGCGACGGCGACCCCGAGCAGATGCGCGACTGGGTCGCGCTCATCAGGGATCTCGGCATGGTTGCGGGCATGGCGTCGCACAACTGGGAGTTCCCGCTGCGCGCCGAGGAGATGGACCTTGGCTGCGAGTTCTACATGTGCTCCTTCTACGACATCTACGGTCGCGGGGGCGAGATCTACGAGCACGAGGACCGCGTCGCGATGTGCGAGACGATCCGCGCCCTCGGCAAGCCCTGCATCGCCTACAAGATCATGGCCGCGGGCCGTAATGATCCCGACGAGGGCTTCCGCTTCGCCTTCGACAACATCAAGCTCGGCGACCCCGTTTGCGTGGGCGTCTACACCGAGGACGCCCCCGATCAGGTGAGCCACAACGTTGCGCTGACCGTGCGCTACGGGGGCCCTCGGACCGGCCGCTTGGGGTCGGCTTGACAAGCCGGGGTCGGGTAGATATACTTTTCCCCGCCTGAGTTCGCCAGCCGGCCGGCTGGCGGCGTTCCAGTTATGAGATATGATATCCGGGACCAACTGAGCAAGCGCGATGGCGAGGTCGGGCTTAAGGTTGACGCGCCTGCCCCACGGGGCACTGACGTTGAGTTCGTTGGCAACGTGACCGGACGCATCACGCTCCGCAACGTCGGCGCCGAGCTGATGGCGTGGGGGCGCCTCAATGCCTTGGCGCGCATGCCGTGCGGGCGCTGCCTGGCCGAGCACGAGGTGCCGATCGAGTTCGACTTCTCGGAGGCCTGCGGCTTCGCGCAGATCGATGAGCCGCTGTCGTACACGCAGGTCACCGACGAGAGCGAGCCGGCGCCGATACCCGTGCTGGACGGCGGTGTGATCGACATCAGTGAGCTCGTGCGTCAGCTCCTGGTGCTGCATCTCCCCGCACGCTCCTTGTGTCGGCCCGGTTGCCGGGGCATCTGTCCCGCGTGTGGTGCGAACCTGAACGAAACTACCTGCGACTGCGGGCGCGAGGAGATCGATCCGCGGCTGGCTCCCCTTCGCGAACTCCTGCAGTAGCCTTCGCGCCCGCCGTCCGGCCCGTTGCCAGAAGAGGTGTTCCATGGCTCTGCCCAGGAGGAAGCACTCGAAGTCACGAACCCGCAAGAAGCGGGCCCACAAGGTTACCCTCGCGCTGTCCGCATCACGGTGCCCGCAATGCCAGGCGCCGGTGCTGCCGCACAACGCGTGTGGCAAGTGCGGTCACTATAAGGGCCGCAAGGTTGACCACACGGTTCGCGAGGAAGAGAAGAAGCGCGAGGCGGCGGGCTAGTCGCTGCTCGCCGCGGGCCCGCGGCCGCGCGACCCCTGCACGTCATCACTTACCTGCCGGCTGAACAGGACACCGCATGCGGATCGCCGTGGATGCCATGGGGGGCGACTTCGCCCCCGAGGAGATCGTCGCGGGCGCCCGCCTCGCCGCCGATGAGGTCGATGCCGCACTGACCCTGGCCGGCAGCCCCGAAGCGATCGACGGCTGCCTGCGGGAGCACGGTCAGGCCGACGCGCGGTTTGACATCGAGCCCGCGGCGGACGTCATCGGCATGGGGGAGAGCCCCAGCGCGGCGCTGCGCGGGCGCGATGACAGCTCGATAGCGCGCGCCGTCGCTCTGGTCGCCGACGGGCGGGCCCAGGCCGTGGTCTCGGCCGGGAACTCCGGCGCCTTCATGGCCCTGGCGGCCATGCGCGTGGGCATGATCCCGGGCGTCAGGAGGCCGGCCATCGCCGTGCGTCTGCCCAGTCCGTCGGGGCCGCGCGTGCTCCTCGACGCCGGCGCCAATGCCGACTGCAGGCCTGAGCACCTGCGCGACTTCGCCCTGATGGGCTCGGTCTACGCGGAGCACTCGCTCGAGATACAGTGTCCGCGCGTGGGCGTGCTGAGCATCGGCGAAGAGAAAGGTAAGGGCAACGAACTGACCAGGGCCGCCCACGACCTGCTGGCCGCGAGCGACCTGAACTTCGTCGGCAACGTCGAGGGCGGCGACATCTACACCGACGGCTGCGACGTGATCGTCTGCGACGGCTTCGTCGGCAACGTGGTGCTCAAGGCCAGCGAGGGCGTCGCGGGGGTACTCGTCAGCCAGCTCCGCGACGCCATCGGGCAGAACCTGGCGCTCAGACTCGTGGCGCCCCTGTTCCGCGCGGCGATGAAGCAGGTCACGGACCTCTTCGACCACTCGGAGCACGGTGGCGCATTGCTGCTGGGCATCAACGGCGTCGGCATCGTCGGCCACGGATGCTCGGACGCGCAGGCCGCCCGCAACGCCATCCTGTTCGCACACAGGGCTGTGGAGAGCAAGCTCGTCGAACGCATCTCGGAGGTCTTCGCCGAGCGGGCCAAGGCGCCGGCCTGACCGCCCCCGCAAGCGGGAGCCCTCGGCGATGCACCATGCCGCATCTCCTTGGTGGCGCGCCTGAACTGGCGGAGGCATTCTGCCTGGTCCCGGGAACGCCACCTCGTTTGTTCGCGTACACAGACGCCGCCGGCGCCACGGGCGCCACGGCAGGTCGCTGCGAGAGGATGCGAGGTCTCACATGTCTCGCCGCCCGGCCGTCATAACCGGCGTGGGCTCGTACGTGCCCGAGCGAGTCCTCACCAATGCCGATCTCGAACAGATCGTTGATACCACCGACGAGTGGATCGTCAGCCACACCGGCATCCGCGAGCGGCGCATCGCCGCCGATGACGAGGCCACCTCTGACCTGGGCCTCGCGGCGAGCAGGCGCGCACTCGAGGACGCCGGCCTGGAGCCCGGCGACATCGGCCTGATCCTCTGCGCCACCGTCACGCCCGACCATTTCTTCCCCGTCACCTCCAACATCATTCAGGACAAGCTCGGCGCCGACCGCGCCGCCGCCTTCGATCTGCTCAGCGGATGCTGCGGTTTCGTCTACGGCCTGTGGACCGCGCGCCAGTTCATCGCCACCGGCGAGCTGGAACACGTCCTCGTGCTCAGCGCCGAGAAGCTCACTTCCATCACGGACTGGACCGACCGTGCCACCTGTGTGCTCTTCGGCGACGGCGCCGGAGCGGCGGTCGTTTCCGCCGGCGAGGGCGATCCCGGCGCGACGGGGCTGCTCGCCTTCGTCATGGAGTCCTACGGCGAGCATGGCCGTCTGCTGCGCGTCCCGGCCGGCGGCTCGCGCCGGCCGGTAGACGAGGAGGCCCTCGCCGCACGTGACAACTGCCTGCGCATGGAGGGCCCCGAACTCTTCAAGCTCGCGGTTCGCGGCATCCCCGAGGTGGCTGCGAAGACCATCGCACGGGCCGGGCTCACCCAACGCGACATTGACTGGGTCATTATGCACCAGGCCAACCTCCGCATCATCGAGGCCGCCGCGAAGCGACTCAATGTCCCCGAGGAACGCCTGGTGATCAACGTCGATAAGTACGGCAACACCTCTGCGGCGTCAATGGCGATTGCGCTTGACGAGGTCTATCGGGAGGGCCGGCTCGAGCCCGGCCACAACATCCTGCTGGTGGGCTTCGGGGCGGGCTTCAGCCTCGGCGGCGCAGTCGTCCGCTGGGGGCCGTAGTCAGCGATCCTGTCGAAACGCCCTGGGAGGGTATCCTCTTGGATTTCAGGTTCACCGAAGACGAACAGATGATCATCGACGCCGTGAAGGAGCTCTGCGACGAGGAGTTCAGGGGCAGGGCCTCTGAGGTGGACGAGGCCGGCGAGTACCCCTGGGACAACATCGAGCTGCTGCGCGAGATGGACCTCTTCGGCATCCCGGCCGACGAGCAGCACGGTGGCCTCGGCATGGGCTTCCTGCTGTGGGGCGTCGTCGGCGAGATGCTCTCGACCGCCTGTACCACCACCGGAGCCGTCTTTGGCGCCCACATGCTCGCCGAGTACCCCATTATGGCCTTCGGCAACGAGGAGCAGATCGACAAGTACCTGCCCCCCCTCACCACCGGCGAGAGCATCGGCGCCTTCGGCCTCACCGAGCCCAACGCCGGTTCCGATGCCGGTGCCGTCGCCACCAGGGCCGAACTGCGTGGCGATAGGTACATCCTCAACGGCACCAAGATCTTCATCACCAACGGTGGGGACGCCGAGATCTACGTCATCATCGCCAACCTCGACCCCAGCAGGGGCACCCGCGGCCTTACCGCCTTCATCGTCGAGAAGGGCATGCCGGGCTTCGAGTTCGGCAAGGACGAGGAGAAGATGGCCTACAGCGCGCTGTCCAACCGCGAGCTGATCTTCCAGGACTGCGAGGTCCCCGTCGAGAACGCGCTCCACAAGCCCGGCCGCGGCTTCCGCGTCGCCCTGGACACCCTCGGCGTGGGCCGCATCGGCATGGCCGTCGGCGCCGTCGGGCTGGCGCAGGCCGCCTTCGAGGCCGCGGTCCTCTACGCCCAGCAGCGCGAGCAGTTCGGCCAGAAGATCGCCGAGTTCCAGGCCATACAGTTCAAGCTCGCAGACATGGCCACCGTGATCGAGGCCGCCCGCCTGCTCTCCTACAAGGCCTCCTGGCTCAAGGACCAGGGCGAGCCCTTCGACAAGGAGGCCGCATTCGCCAAGGTATTCGCCTCCGAGATGGCCTCCCGCGTCTGCGCCGACGCCGTGCAGATTCACGGCGGCGTGGGCTACACCCGCGATTTCCCGGTCGAGCGCTACATGCGCGAGGCCAAGCTCTTCGAGATCGTCGAGGGCACCTCGGAGATCCAGCGCGGCATCATCGCCAACCGCATCCTGCGCGAGTACCGCGTCTGAGGCCCCGCGTTGCGCGGGACTGGAGCTGACCGATGAACATCATCGTCTGCATCAAGCAGGTACCCGATACCTCCGAGGTCAGGATCGACCCGGAGACCAACACCATCATTCGCGAGGGCGTCCCGTCGATCATCAACCCGTTCGACGAGAACGCCATCGAGGAGGCCGTGGGGCTCGTCGAGGAGCACGGCGGCAAGGTCACCGTCATCAGCATGGGGCCGCCGCAGGCCGAGGCGGCGCTGCGCGAGGCCCTGGCGATGGGCGCCGATGAGGCCATCCTCGTCTCCGACCGCTGCTTCGCGGCCAGCGACACCCTCGCCACCTCCTACGTCCTCTCCACCGCCATCCGCACCATCGGCGACTACGACCTGATCTTCTGCGGCAAGCAGGCCTTCGACGGCGATACCGCGCAGGTCCCGCCGGGGATCGCCGAGCAGCTCGGCATCCCCCAGGTCACCTTCGCTATCGGCCTGGAGATCGACGGCAGGAAGCTCAGGGTGCGGCGGATGCTCGAGAGCGAGTTCGAGGTCGTCGAGGTGCGCACGCCCGCGCTGGTGTCCGTCGTCAAGCAGATCAACGAGCCGCGCCGGCCCGGCATCAAGGCCAAGCTCGCCGCCAAGAAGAAGGACGTCACCATGTGGGACTCGACGTGCCTCGACGTCGAGGCCTGCCTGTGCGGGTTGGACGGCTCGCCGACGCGCGTCGTGCGCACCTTCGCCCCCAGTCGTGAGATCCAGGGCGAGAAGTTCGAGGGCGAGCCAGGCGAGTGTGCCGTGGCGGTCGTCGAGCGTCTGATCGGCGAGAAGATCATCTAGGGCTACGTGTAGGCGTTCGCGGAGCGCAATTCGGGCCTCCCCCGCCCTTGTGCGGACGCTGCGCGTTCCGCACAAGGGCACCTCCTCCGTTCCGGAGGGGGGAAGACGATTGGCGTTCGGGATGGCCGAGTACTTCTCGTTCAGCCGAGACGCCTTGTGTGCTCCCCCTCTCCGGAACGGAGAGGGGGCCGGGGGGTGAGGCCCGCTCGGTCAACCAGCTTGCGGGCAGTACGGCAACGTGGCACCAGGGCCGGCCCGCATGACCGTGTAGGTCGGGCATCCCTGCCCGACGCCGTTGTGCTGCAGGATAGCAGGTCCGGGTCCGGCGCAGAACCCTTCGGGAGCGAGACGATGGCGATCTACATCGACAAGCCAAAGTGCACAGGCTGCAGGGCGTGCATCCCCGCCTGCCCCTACGCCGCCATCGACATGGTCGATGACATCGCGCAGTTCAACGAGAACTGCACGAGTTGCGGCGCCTGCGCCTACGCCTGTCCGACCGGCGCCATCGTCCTCGAGATGGCCGGCAAGGGCGAGGTTGACACCTCGGAGTACACCGGCCTGTGGGTCGTGGGTGAGATCGCGGCCGAGGGCAAGCTGCACTCGGTGACCGCCGAACTGCTCGGCGAGGGCCGCAAGCTTGCGGCCGACCTCGGCACCGACGTCAGCGTCGTGCTCATCGGCAACGAGATCGGCGACCTCGCCCCGCTCGCGGCCGGCTACGGCGCGGACCGCGTCTACCTCTTCGATCACCCATCGCTGGCGCGCTACCGAACCCAGCCCTTCACCAACGTCCTGACCGGGCTGATCAACACACACAAGCCCGAGATCGTGCTGATCGGCGCTACGCCCATGGGGCGTGACCTGGCCTCGCGCGTGGCCGCTCGCATCAAGGCCGGCCTCACCGCCGACTGCACCGAGCTGACGATCAACCCCGAGACCAGGCTGCTGGAGCAGACGCGGCCCGCCTTTGGCGGCAACGTCATGGCCACCATCCTGTGCGAGTACACCCGCCCGCAGATGGCCACCGTTCGCCCCAAGGTCATGGCGCCGCAGCCCTTCGACGAAGGCGCTGAGGCCGAGGTCGTCGAGGTGCCGGTCGAGATCGACGAGAGGGCCATCGCGACCCGGATCCTCGAGATCATCAAGGATGACAGTGGCAGCGACGTCAACCTGACCGAGGCCGATATCATTGTCTCCGGTGGGCGAGGTCTGGGCGACCCGCAGCACTTCGCGCTCATCCGGGAGCTGGCCGAGGCGCTCGGCGCCGCCGTCGGCGCCTCGCGCGCCACGGTGGACGCCGGCTGGATCCCCGCCACCCATCAGGTGGGGCAGACCGGCAAGACCGTGCACCCGAAGCTCTACGTCGCCTGTGGCATCTCGGGTGCCGTGCAGCATCTCGCCGGGATGTCGTCGTCGGACTGCATCGTCGCCATCAACAAGGACCCCGACGCGCCCATCTTCAACGTGGCGCACTACGGCATCGTCGGTGACCTCTTCGAGGTCGTGCCGGCGATGATCGCGGCCTTCAGGGAGCGGCGGGGTGACTAGACCGTGATCGCCTTCGTCTTCCCGGGCCAGAACTCGCACTACGTCGGCATGGGTCGCGACCTGCGCGACTCGGGTGGGCCGGCCGCCGAGGTCTTCGAAGTCGCCGAGGCCGTGCTGGGCCCGGACCTGCTGTCGGTAATGTTCGAGGGCCCCGAGGCCGCGCTCACGCGCACCGACAGCCAGCAGCCCGCCATCGTCACGCACTCGCTGGCGGCTCTCGCCGCGCTGCGCCAGGCGGGCGTCGAGCCCGACTTCGTCGCCGGCCACAGCCTCGGCGAGTACTCGGCGGTCGCGTGCGCCGGCTGCCTGGGCGCCGAGGACGTGCTCAGACTCGTGCGCTTCCGCGGCGAGATCATGGCCCGCGCCGGGGACGAGGCCCCCGGCGCCATGGCGGCCGTGCTGGGCCTCGAGGGGGACGCCGTGCAGGTCGCTGTCGAGGAGGCCGGGCAGGAGGGCGTCGTCATCGTCGCGAACTACAATTCGCCGGGCCAGGTGGTCATCTCGGGCGAGGTAGGCGCGGTCGCGCGCGCCGGCCAGATGTGCCGGGAAGCCGGCGCCGGGCGCGTCATCCCGCTCGACGTCAGTGGCGCCTTCCATTCGTCGCTGATGGGCCCCGCCGCCGCGCCGCTCATCGAGCGCCTGGCGGAGGCCGAGTTCGGCCCGGCCGCGGTCCCGGTGGTCTCGAACTGCGACGCCGAGCCGCGCACCGAGCCCGACGCCATCCGCGACGCGCTGGGGCGCCAGATGACCAGCGCCGTGCTGTGGGAGCACAGCGTGCGACGCCTGGCCCGGGAGGGCGTCGATACCTTCGTTGAGGTCGGCCCCGGCGCCGTGCTCTCGAGGCTGATCGGCAGGATCGACCGGGGGCTTGACGTGCTCAACGCCGACACCGTCGCCGACGTCCAGGCCGTTGTTGAGCGGTGCGCTTGAGCGGCGGAGTCCGATTGGAGGGTGCGCATTGGAGCTTGAAGGTCAGGTTGCCATCATCACCGGCGCCGGCGGCGGCATCGGTGCGTCAATCGCCTGCACGCTGGCCGATGCGGGCGCTAACATCGTCGTCAACGACGTCGTTGAGGCCGCGGCCGAGAAGGTCGCCGACGAGGTGCGCGGGCGCGGTGTCGATGCGATGGTCAGCACCGCCGACATCACGGACGCCGAGCAGGTTCAGGTCATGATCGACGAGGTCATGGAGTGCTTCGGGCGCATCGACATCCTTGTGAACAACGCGGGCATCACGCGCGACGGGTTGCTCGTGCGCATGGACGAGGCGCAGTGGGACGTCGTGCTGCAGGTCAACCTCAAGGGCGCCTTCCTGTGCACGCGCGCCGTCGCCAGGCCCATGATGAAGGCCCGCTATGGCCGCATCATCAACATGGCCTCGGTCTCCGGCGTGGGCGGCAACGCCGGACAGGCCAACTACTCGGCGTCCAAGGGCGGCCTCATCTCGCTCACCAAGACGGTCGCGCAGGAGTTGGCGGGCCGCAACATCACCGCCAACGCCCTCGCCCCGGGCTTCATCGAGACTGCAATGACCGAGCAGCTTCCCGACGAGGCGCGGCAGGCGTGGCTCGACCGCATCCCACTTGGGCGGCCGGGCTCGTCCGACGACGTTGCGCAGGCCGTGCTGTTTCTGGCCGGGCCGGGCGCGTCCTACATCACCGGACAGGTCATCAACATCGACGGCGGACTGATCATGTAGGTGCGGGCGGCTCGCGCTGGAGACATGCCACATCCGACCCGGGTGCGGGAGACGTGCCCGGTCGATGCAAAACCAGAAACGGAGATGAGACTCGCATGGCATTGTTCGAGCAGGTCAAGGAAGTCATCGTTCGGGAGCTTTCTGTCCCCGAGAGCTGGGTCACCGAGGCGGCGACCTTTGAGGGTGACCTGAAGGCGGATTCGCTGGACGTAGTTGAGCTTGTCATGGCGCTCGAGGACGAATTCGATGTTGACATCCCCGAGGACGATGCGCAGCAGATCCAGACTGTCGGTGACGCCGTGCGCTACCTCGAGGAGAAGGGCAAGTCGTAGCATCAGCCGACGAGGGGGGCCGGAACGGCGGGCGGCCGCGCTCTGTGGGCGCAGGCGGCCACGGACCGATATCCGTCGCACGCAGCGAGGGCCTGAGTTGATGAACGGACGTGTCGTGATAACAGGACTGGGTACCGTGTCGGCCGTCGGCGCGGGGCTCGATACGCTGTGGCAGGCCTGCCTCGCCGGCCGCACCGGCATCCGCCGCATTGAGGGCTTCGATGTCGGCGAGTACAAGACGCAGATCGGCGCCGAGGTCCCCGCCGACTTCGACCCGACCGATCGGATCGACGCCAAGCTCATGAAGCGCGCCGATCCCTTCGCGAAGTACGGAGTCTGGGCCGGCGACGTTGCGCTCGAGGCGTCCGGCCTCACCATCGACGACGCTAACCGCCACGAAATCGGCGTGTTGATCGGCTCCGGCATCGGTGGGATGAACACCTGGGAGTCACAGTTCGAACGCCTGCTCAAACGCGGCCCCGACCGCGTGTCGCCCTTCCTCATACCCATGATGATTATCGACATGGCCTCGGGCCTGATGTCGATCCACACCGGTGCGATGGGGCCGAACTCGGCCATTGTGACCGCCTGCGCCTCCGGCGCGCACGCCATCGCCACCAGCGTTGACCTCGTCAAGCTGGGCCGCGCGAGGGCCATGATCACGGGCGGCGCCGAGGCGGGCATCAGCCGCAGCGCACTCGCCGGATTCTGCGCCGCCGGGGCGGTGTCCACCCGCAATGATGACCCGGAGCACTCCTGTCGCCCCTTTGACAGAAGCCGCGACGGCTTCGTTATGGGCGACGGCGCCACCGGCGTGATCATCGAGGGCCTCGATCACGCCCGTGAACGCGGCGCGCCCATCCTGGCGGAGATCATCGGCATCGGCATGAGCGGCGACGCGTACCACATCACCGACCCCTGCCCCGACGGCGCCGGCGCCGTGCTGGCGATGCAGGCCGCCCTGGCCGACGCCCGGCTCTCCCCGGCCGACATCGACTACATCAACGCGCACGGCCCGGGAACGCGCGCGGGCGACGCCGGCGAGGCACAGGCGCTCAAGGCGGTCTTCGGCGACCACGCCCGCAACGTCCCGGTCTCCTCCACCAAGCCCATCCACGGACACATGCTGGGCGCCACCGGACCCACGGAACTCGCGCTGTGCATCAAGGCGATGCAGGAGGGCGTCATTCCCCATACAGTCAACTGCGAGGACCCCGAGCCTGAGGGCCTGGACATCATCATGGGCGAGCCGCGCGAGGCGGATGTGCGCATCGTCATGTCCAACTCCTTCGGCTTCGGCGGCCATAACATTGCGCTCATCATCCGGCGTTTCGAGGAGTGAGCCCCGCCGCCGCCCCACGCTCCCGTGAGGGGCCGGACCGGCGACGCGAAGTGCCTGACAACCGCTTGGCGGAGCTCAGAGAGCGGCTCGGACTGCAGTCCGTCCCCGACGAACTGCTGGAGCTTGCCTTCCGGCATACGTCGTACACCCGGGAGAACGGGCTGGACGAGCTCGCGAGCAACCAGCGCCTGGAGTACCTCGGCGATGCGGTGCTGGACCTCGTCTTCGCCACCTACCTCTACGCCACGTACCCCGACCTGCCCGAGGGCGATCTCACCAGGCTCAAGGCCGCTCTCGTGCGCAAGTCGGCACTCGCCGCCATCGCTCGCGACCTGGGGCTGGGCGATTACCTGCTGCTCGGCCACGGGGAGGAGACCAGCGGCGGCCGCGACAAGGCCTCCCTGCTCGCCGACCTCGTCGAGGCCCTCGTCGGCGCCGTCTTCCTGTCGGGCGGCTATGAAGACGCGCACAGCTTCGTCCTCGGGCACTTCGAGTCACTGCTCGAGGACGTTACCAACCGCGATACGCTCAGCGACCACAAGTCGGCGCTGCAGGAGATGCTGCAGGCGCGCGGGAAGATGCCGCCGACCTACGTCGTCGTTCGCACCGAGGGGCCGCCGCACGACCGCCGATTCACGGTGGAGGCCGTCTTCCGGGGCCAGGTCATCGGGCGGGGCGACGGCGGCTCGAAGCGCGTGGCCGAACAGGAGGCCGCGGCCCAGGCGCTCGACGGCGCGGACGAATGGCTTCCCTGACCACACACAGCCGCTCGCGCCTCCCCCGTGCGCTCCGAGGTCGGGTGTCGATGTCACGACGCTGCGGTAGCCCAATGCTGTCTACCGGCCGGCCGATGGCGGGAGCCCTTCTCGCCGTGCTGCTGTGCGTCACGCCCCCCCTGCACGGCGACCAGGCACGTCCCGGGCCCTATGTCTACGTCTACGGCCTGCAGGGGGGCGGCGCCGCGCAGACGGCCCGCTCGCTCGGTTGCAACGCCCTCTACTTCGACCTGCCCGAGGACGCTCCCGTCCGCATCGACGAGGCCCGCTCGCTCATTGCGGAGGCCGCCGGCGCGGGCCTGTACGTAATAGTGGGGCTGCGAACCAAGCTGGCGGGCGAGTACCGCATCTCCGCGCGCGACCCCGCCTACGCCGCGGCCGTGCGCGAATGGGTCGCCGCGGTTGTCGGGGGCCTGAAGGGCGCCCCGGGGATCGCCGCCTGGGCCACCGACCACTACCTCGAGCGCGACATCAGCCATACCGAGGACGACTTTCGCGCCTTCCTGCTGCGCCGCTACCGGTCGCTCGACGCCATCAACGCGAGCTGGGGAACTCAGTACACCCGCATCGATGCCGTCACCCGCGCGCGAACCGTGGAGCTCGATGATGATCAGGTCTACGGCGTCGGCCGCCCGTCCGTGGACCTCGCCGAGTACGAGCGCGGGGCCTTCCGCGATCTCCTGGCCCTGTGGGCCGACGAGGTGCGCGGCGCCGATCCCGACACGCCCCTGATGACCGGCCGCATCTCGCTCTACCGCAGCCTGACCGCCATCCCCGACGCCTACGACATCGTCCAGGTGCACATGCCGCCCGACATCCTCGAGCCCGACCTGCTCACCCACAACGTGCACGCCGTGCAGATGGCTCGACGTGGCGGGCGGTTCGATGTCATCCCGTGGCTGCGCGCCCCGCTGCCGCCCAGTGACGCCTACTCGAAGGCCGCGCTGTCCCGCTGGGTCATGGAGGCGGGCCTGCGCGGCGCCGTCGGCGTGTGCCTCGAGGATTGGGAGCGCCTGTCGGCCCAGCCGTGGGTGCTCAACAACATTGTTGACCAGCTTGGGGCGGCCGTTGGCCAGGCGCCCTTTTCGCCCGACGCACCGCAGCCGTGCGCGGCCGTCCTCTACCAGCCCTACGCCGGCGGGCACCACTTCGCCGGGACGCCGGCCTACGGCTTCCTCACGGACTTCGCCGTCAACGACTTCGCCGAGCTGGCCTTCGGCTACCGCCTCGGCAGCGTCCTCGGCGGCCTCGACTACCTGTGCGTCGAGGACCTGCCCACCGCCGACCTCGACGCCTACAGCGTGGTCTTCGCCCCCACCTGCCTGTCGCTGCCGCCCGATGCCGTCCAGGCGCTGAGCTCCTACGTCGAGCGCGGCGGCGCCCTGTTCGCGGACCTGGGCGCAGGCATGTACGAGGCGCGTTCCTGGGACCCCACGGCCGGTCCCATCGCGGCGCTCGTGGGTATCTCCGGCGCTTGCGAGCCCGCGGATCGCTTCGGCGGCTTCCGCGTGGGGGAGACCCATCCGGCCTTGCCGTCGGTGCGCGTCGGCACACAGGCCCACGGGACCTTCGTCCCGGGGCAGCCCCAGACCGTGTCCATGGGCCACGTGAGCCGGTACAGCTTCGAGGGGCCCGCCACACAGATGCAGGGCTACGCCTTCCAGGGGCCGAGTTGGTTCGTCCGCACCCGCACCGGCGCCATCCCGCTCGCCACGCAGGGCGTTCGCTTCGACGACGAGCAGAGGCCCTACTTCCTCGGGGTGACCGTCGCGGACGTCGGGCCGGGGCTCGCGCTGTTCGCCCCCTTCGCGTGCTGGAGCTACTGGCCGCCGCAGGACGCGCTGCACGCCGCCCTGCACGGGGACCTGATGGCCCGGCGCGCGCGCTATCGCCTGCTCTCCGAGGCCCTTGTTGACAGCGGCGTCGGGCTCTCCGGGTCCGATGAGGCCGTGCACCTGCTCAGCCGCGGCGGCGCGACGAGCGCCCGGGTGCTGGCCGGCGCTGCGGACCATCGCGTCTACCTCGGCGCCGCCTGTACCTTCTCCGCGGCGGCGCGCAGTGGTGAGGGGCGTCGCACCGGCACCGCCCTCCTCGACGTCGAGCTCACGCCCGGTGGCATGGCGCACTGCGAGGCCATCCCCCTCCGCGTCCGGCCCGAGGCCGGCGACGCGCACGCCCGCGTCTCCGTCTATGCGCCGGGGTTGCTCGCGCTCGATGTCGGCGGCCAGGGCTCGGCCTGGGGGCGCGCACACCGAGGTGGGCCGCTGTGCTTCCATGGCGGACAGCCCACGCGCGTGCGCTTCAGCATCGACGACGGCGCCTACCCCATCGAGCCGGACTCGCGGCACACCGTGACCCTGGAGCAGGGCCGCGACCAGCCGCAGACCGCAACCGTTGCCGCCGACCACCGGGGCCATCTCGACTTCTGGCTGACCGTCACCGGCGGACGCCTCACGGTCACCGCGGCGCAGGGCTGACCCGCCGGGCAGGAGTGCGGTCGCGGGGCGGCGAACTGCAGACGTAGCGCCATCATCCATCACAGCCGCGCAACACGAGAGGTACATGGCATGGCCGCCAGACTGCCCAGGCTGCTCGTCGTCGGTGTGCTGGTGACGCTCCTCGCCGGATGCGGGGGAGGGGGCCTGTTCGGCGCGCTCCTCGGGCTCGTCGCCGTCGGCAACGTGATCGGCGAACTCGGCAACCTTATCGGGGGCGATGACCCGGACGAATTCGACGTCTACCTGGACGGACAGCTCCTGCCCGAGCACCCCGACGGGGGCGGGAACCTGCACCTGCGTGGCATGCCTGAGGGCAGGCACCTGCTGCAGATCATCGCGCCCAGCCGCTACCGGGGCGCCGTCTCGCTCATCACCGTCGATCCGAACACGGACCTGCAACTCAACGACCTCCAGCAGCAGGTCGGCGGCCGCATCCGCGGCACGGTGACCGTGCAGGAGACCGGCGGCGCCACCCGCGCCGCCGCCCATGTGCCCGTCTACGCCATCCCCGGCGGCGCACAGGCCGTGTCGATCGGCGCCCCCATCGTCCAGGTCCCTCCGGACGGTACCCACTACGTCATGTACACCGACGGCAACGGGCAGTTCAGCCTTGACGCCGTCGCGACGGGCGACTACCTTGTCACGGCTGTGGTGGCGGGCTACGATACAGACGCGCGGCTTGTGCAGGGGCTCGGCGAGCGACAGACCCTCCGCGACATGGACCTGACGCTCGGCTTGTGCAGGGGCTCGGCGAGCGACAGACCCTCCGCGACATGGACCTGACGCTCGTCGCTGATGGCATGGCCACGGGGATCGTGCGCGGCACCGCCAATGGGCAGGTCGGCGGTGGGACGCAGTCGCTCGCCGGTGCGAGCCTGCGTGCCGGACTTCAACCGGGGCTCCTGCCGGATGTGCCGCAGGCGACCATCGACCGCATCGCGGCCGCATCGGGTGTCGCCCTGCGGCCGTCGCCGTGGTTTCAGTGGCAGGTGCTGTCTCCGACGCCGGTGGCACCTACGTGCTTGACCTGCCCGCCGGGAGCTCTCGTATCACCTGCTTCGCCTACGGCTACCAGCCCGGCTACCGGGACGCCGTGGTAGTCAACGCCGCGGACCTGCGGGTGGACTTCACGCTGCAGCCTCGCTAGCCGCGCGGCCGGCGTCAAGCTGCGCCCACGAGAGATCGACATGGAACGGACCGACCGCATCTTCGGCGCCGGCGTCAGGCGCCGCTACAACGTCCTGTTGGCCATCGTCACCTTCGGCACTGCCGTCGCCCCCTTCGCCGTGGGGCTGATCGCGCTGTACGTGTTCTGGCCCGAAGGTACCGGCCCCGGCCCGGCCATCATCGCCATCGCCGCGCTGGTACTGGCTCCCCTCGGCACCTGGTTGGCGCACAACCGCTTCGCCCTCGCCGGCAACCTCTCGCTGCGCCGCCGGCTGTGGGAGCGTCTGGGGCGCGACGGCCATGCCTTCTCCGACCAGGTGCGGCCGGTCTTCGTCGGCTTCTCCCCCGGCGACGCGCCGTTGGTCTGGGACGGCGATACCGATCGAGACGTCGGCTTCCTCGCCGCCTGGGGCGACTCGCTGGTCTACTACGGTGATGACTTCGCGTGGTACCTCCCACGCGACCGCATCGACGTCATCGAGCCCCTGCACCCGGTCGCCGGCGTCGGCCGCGTTCTCATCCGCTGGCACGCCCCGCGTGAGAGCAACCGCGCCTTCACCCTCGTCTCGCGCGAGGCCGCCGACCTGCGCGGCGCCAGGCGCGCCGCGAGGCCGCCGACCTGCGCGGCGCCAGGCGCGCCACTCGGGAGCTGATCACCCAGCTCTATGCCTGGGTCGCGAGGTCACCGGAACACGAGGCCGAAGCGCCCAACCTGGGTATGCCCCCGATCGACACCGGCGGTGGGGTGCCCGTGGACGCGGCGCCCGGCGGATCCTGTCCGGCGCTGCTGGCCGTGGTCGCGGCGACCGTCATTGCCGCC
>JALGUI010000480.1 GCA_029820915.1 Candidatus Zipacnadia bacterium
GGCCCACGATCACGACCGCCAGCAACTCTTCGGCATCGTCCAGGGGGGCACCCATCCGGATCTACGTGAGCGCAGCGCGCGCGAGACGGCGGCCATGGGCTTCCCCGGCTTCGGCATCGGGGGACTGTCGGTGGGCGAGGGGCGCCGAGAGATGCTTGTTGCTCTGCGCGCGGCGATGAGCGCGTTGCCGGCGGACCGGCCCGTGCATCTGATGGGCGTCGGGACACCTCTGGACATCGTGGACTGCGTAGCGGAGGGCGTTGACCTCTTTGACTGTGTGCTCCCGACCCGCAACGCGCGCCACGGTGGAGTCATGACCTGGGAGGGGCCCATCCGCATCGCCGGCGCCGACTACGAGACCGACACGCGCCCGCTCTCCGACAGATGCGACTGCCCTGCGTGCACTGACGGACTGTCGCGCGCATACCTGAGGCACCTGCACAGGACCAAGGAGCCGCTGGGATGGCAACTCCTGAGCCTGCACAACCTGCGGTTCTACACTCAGCTCATGTCCCGGGTGCGACAGGCCATCGCCGCGGATGAGCTCACTGAGTTGCGGCAGCAGGTCAGCGCCTGGAGCGAAAGGGACCGCTCCTGATGGAGATCCGGGAGCCGCCGATCGGGGTCAACTCCGCTCCCGGGACGCCGGTCTACTTCGTCACCCTCATCGCCGGCCTGGAGCCCATCGCGGCTGAGGAGCTGGCTGAGAAGCTGCCGGCGGCACAGGTGCTCGGCGCCCTCCGAGGCAAGCTCCTGTTCGCGTCGCCCCATCCGCCCGAGCGGGGGCTGTCCCTGCTGACCGTCGAGAACCTGTTCGCCTACGTTGGCCAACTCGAGGGCATTCCCGCGTCCAGGGACGGGCTGGCCGTGATGGAGCGCCGACTCGCTGAGACCGACCTCGAAGGCGCCATCGCCGTCTACCGGCGGCTTCACGGCAGGCCGGCCACGCCGAGCTTCCGAGTCACCGCCAAGCGCGCGGGCAGCCACGACTACAACTCGCTGGAGATCGCGGCGGCGGCGGGCGCGGGCGTCGTCCGGCGGTACGGCTGGACGGTGGACCTCAAGGGCTACGACTATGACGTGCGCGTGTACCTGACCGACGACAGCGCGCTGGTCGGCCTTCGCCTGTCCAGGCAGCCGCTTCATGAGCGGTCTCGCGTGCGCCACGGCGCGGCGTCGCTCAACCCCACCGTCGCTCATGCCATGTGCCGCCTCAGCCGACCCACGGCCGGACAGGTCGTCATCGACCCGATGTGCGGCGTCGGCACCATCCATGTGGAGAGGGCGAGACTGCCCGGCGAGGCGATGCTCGTGGGCGGCGACCTGTTCGAGGAGCCGCTGAAGGCCGCGTGCGAGAACCTGACGGCGGCGGGCGTGTCCGGGCATCTGGTGCAGTGGGACGCGAGGCGACTGGCTCTGCGAGACGGCTGTGCGGACACGGTCATCTGCAACCTGCCGTGGGGGCGCCGCATCGGCTCGCACCGGGTGAACCGCCACCTCTATCCCGGCTTCGTGCGCGAACTCGTCAGAATCCTGCGGCCCGGGGGGACGGCCGTGCTGCTCACACAGGAGAAGCGCCTGCTCTCACGCTTGGTCGGCAGGAGCGGGCGGCTGGAGATGGTCCGGCAGTACCACCTGAGCCTGTCGGGGATGCACCCCGCGATCTATGTCCTGAGCCGGAGCGCACAGTAGCGACATGGCATGCTCGCCCCGAACGCGACCGGCCCGCGGCATCCGCCGCGGGCCGGCGAGCTGTCGGCGCATCGAGCCACTACTCGCTGATCTGGAACTTGTAGCCGACCCCCCAGACCGTAGCGATGCTCCACGGCACAGCGCGGCCCTCCTCGATCTTGCGGCGCAGGCGCTTGATGTGTGTATCGACCGTCCGCAGGTCCCCGCCGCCGTCCGTGCGTCCCCAGATGTCGCGTATGATCTCCTCGCGTTGGAAGACCACGTTGGGCTTTGCCGCCAGGTACACCAGGAGCCCGAACTCCTTAGGGGTCAGGTGCACGTACTCGCCCTGCACCGTCACGCTACGCTTGGGGATGTCGATCTCAATCTCGGCGAAGCTCAGGTGCTCAACCGGTTCCGTGTGCTCCCGGTTGATCTTGACACGCCGCAGCATCGCCCGCACGCGCGCGACCAACTCACGCGTGCCGAACGGCTTGGTGATGTAGTCATCGGCACCGACCTCCAGCCCGATGACGGCATCGATCTCGTCGTCCTTTGCAGTCAGCATGATAATCGGCAGATCGTACTTCCGCCGGATGCGGCGACAGACCTCGAGGCCATCGATGCCCGGGAGTATGAGGTCGAGCAGCAGCAGGTCGGGCATCTCACTCTCGACCATCTCGAGGCCGTCTTCGCCGGTCTCGGCCACCTCAACGTCGAAGCCCTCTGCCTCCAGCTTCGTCGCCACGAGCTTACTGCACTGCAGGTCATCCTCGATAATGACGATCCTTCTGGGCTCCAGAAACGACACCTCCGCCAGCCTCATTGATGAGGCTCAGTATTGGACTTGCTCCGGCCACGTGGCGAGCGTCCCGCCACTCAGCGGCCATTTGTGACGGATATCATACCATATGATGTCGCGCAATGCAACAGCATTATAGCCTTTCGTGAAACAACGAGCGAATACCCGTCTGCGGGTAATGAGGTCGCCGCCCGTCGTAGGGCTTTCGACATTCGTGCGACCTGTGACCCCAGTGGGCGAACGGGCCTCCGCGGGCTCGGCCTCAAGTCGTCAGTGAGAAGACCGCGGCGCAATGTAGGCAGTCATAGCGGGTAGGCGGACGAGCCGGTCAAGATGGCCGGCCTGCTCCTCGATTTGCCGTCGTCCCCATGCTGCGCAGGATGGCTCATGCCCGTGCCCAC
>JALGUI010000481.1 GCA_029820915.1 Candidatus Zipacnadia bacterium
GAGGAGTGCGCCGCGCGCGTCCCCTGCGTTAGCACGACGGGCCGGGGTGGAACCTGCGAGGTCCGTCGCCACGCTCCGGACCTCGCACTCCTCGCTTCGCTCGGAGCGGCCCCTCCAGGGGACTTCGCCGGTTGCCCAGCCGCGCTTGGGGCCTGCACAGGCGACAAACGACGACGCAGGGCATGTGCCCTCCGGCAGGCACGCAAATCTGGATGCTACCGCAGCTATTCGTTCACTCTTGACACGCCGGCGGGCGGTGTGGGATACTCAGCGCCCGCCGGTCCCCGACGCGGGGGTGGGCGCGTCACGAGGAGCACGGCGGCACTGACGGGGGCCGGCCGTCGGAGGCGGCGATAGATGGCTCGGGTGCGTGTGGCCAATCTCTCCAAGCGCTTCGGGCAGACGGAGGCCGTCACGTCCGTCCACCTGGAGGCCAAGGACCACGAGTTCCTGGTGCTGGTCGGCCCCTCCGGGTGCGGCAAGACCACGATTCTGCGCATGATCGCCGGCCTCGAGGAGCCCACCGCCGGCGATATCTACATCGGCGACCGTCGCGTCAACGACGTGTCCCCCAAGGACCGCGACATCGCCATGGTCTTCCAGAACTACGCCCTGTATCCGCACATGACCGTGTACGACAACATGGCCTTCAGCCTGCGCCTGAGCAAGCTGCCCAGGGAGCAGATCGAGGCGGGGGTGCATGAGGCCGCGCGCATGTTGGGGATCGACGAGCTGCTCGACCGCAGGCCGGGCCAGCTCTCCGGCGGCCAGCGCCAGCGCGTTGCCGTCGGACGCGCCGTGGTGCGCGAGCCTGCGGTCTTCCTGATGGACGAGCCCCTGTCGAACCTCGACGCCAAGCTACGCATCCAGACGCGCGCGGAGCTCATCAAGCTCCACCAGCGCCTCGGCATCACCACCGTCTACGTTACGCACGATCAGGTCGAGGCCATGACCATGGGCGACCGCATCGCGGTCATGCGCCACGGCGAGGTCCAGCAATGTGACAGCCCCCAAGCCATCTTCGACCGCCCCATCAACCGCTTCGTCGCCGGCTTCATCGGCAGCCCGCCCATGAACTTCATCGATGCCACGCTGCTGGAGGAGGACGGCGCCCTCTTCGTGACGGCCCCCGACCTGCGCCTGCGCCTGCCCCATGCGATGGCAGAGGATGAGGGGGTCCGGCGGCGCCTCGGCGACCCGGTGGTGTTCGGGATCAGGCCCACGGACATCCACGACGCGTCGCTGCCCGGGCCCGTCAGCCCGGCCGACGGCAACACTCTGAACACGGTCGTCGAGGTCGTCGAGCCGATGGGCGCGGAGTCGATGGTATACCTGCGGGCGGGCGACCACAGCCTGGTGGCCAGCCTCGACAGCGCGACGCGTGCCGAAGAGGGCCGGCCGCTGGATGTGCTGCTGAACATGGACAAGTGCCACCTGTTTGACGCGCAGAGCGAAGAGACGATCGTCTGAGACACCATCTCGGCCGCCTGGAGCACCCGAGGGGGCGCCGTCGGCACGCGAGCGGCGCCCCCTCCATCATCCCTGACCACGCCAGTGCGAGCCGGCAGGAGAGAGCCACAGATGGACGTGAGGCGATCCTCACGGCATGAGCACTTCAAGTTCGACACCTGGGATGACATCGAGGACAAGCTCGCCGAGCTGGGCGTGACTCTCCCCTACGCCGAAGACGTCTCAGCCCTCGCGCGCCCCGCCCACGCGGGCCCCCTGCGCCTGCCCAACGCCATCGCCACTCATCCTGTCGAGGGCTGTGACGGCAGCGCGCGCGGCGCGCCCGAGGCACTGACCTGCCGCCGCTACGACCGCTTCGCGCGCGGGGGCTCGGGGCTGATCTGGCTCGAGGCGGCCGCGGTGGTCCACGAGGGCCGCGCCAACCCGCGGCAGCTTTGGCTCCACGAGGAGACCGCCGACGACTTCGCGCGCCTGCGCCGGCTGATCGCCGACTCGGCGGACGATGAGCTCGGCGCCGACCACCGCCCGGTGGTGGTCGCGCAGCTCACCCACTCGGGGCGCTACAGCAAGCCCGACGGCGTTGCCGCGCCGATCATCGCCTATCGCCACCCGATCCTCGATCCGCGGCACAACCTGCCCGATGACTACCCGGTCATCACCGACGAGGCGCTCGACCGCTTGCAGGACGCCTACGTGGCGGCGGCGCGCATCGCGCACCGCGCGGGCTTTGACGCGGTGGACGTGAAGGCCTGCCACGGCTACCTGCTCTACGAGCTGCTGAACGCCTTCACGCGCGATCGCAGCCGCTACGGCGGCGGCTACGAGAACCGCACGCGGATGCTGCGCGAGATCGTGGCGCGCGTCCGGGATGAGGTCCCCGGCATCGCCGTCACCACGCGCCTGAGCGTCTACGACGCCATGCCTCACCCCTACGGCTTCGGCATGGCGACCGACGGGAGCATGGAGCCCGATCTGACCGAGCCCGTGCGGCTGATCGGCGAGCTGCACGAGCTGGGCGTGTGCCTGGTCAACGTGGCCTACGGCAGCCCGTACTACAACCCGCACGTCGAGCGGCCGTACGACACGCACGAGATCGGCGGCTACGTGCCCGACGAGCATCCGCTCGCCGACATCGCCGGCATGGTCGAGATCCACCGGGAACTCGCGGCGCGGGCGCCGGAGATGCCGCTGCTGGCGACCGGCTTCACGTGGCTGCGCGAGTTCTCGCCGCACGTCGCCGCCGCGCTGGTCGAGGCGGGCGAGGCGGCCGGCGCGGGCTGGGGGCGCATGGCGCTGGCACACCCGGGCTTCGCGCGTGAGATCATCGAGCAGGGCGTCCTGACGCCCTCGGCGCTGTGCATCTGCTGCTCGTCATGCACGCAGATCATGCGTGACGGCGGGCG
>JALGUI010000482.1 GCA_029820915.1 Candidatus Zipacnadia bacterium
GTCATCTGCCACGACCTCGGCCAGTACGTGGGCTGCCTCGGCGCGCCCATCGAGACGCCCAACATCGACGCACTCGCGGGCGAGGGCGTGCTGTTCAGCAACTACTGTTGCACCGCCGCCCAGTGCTCGCCCTCGCGCGGGTCGATCATGACGGGCCGCCATCCGCACTGCAACGGCCTGGTCGGCCTGGCGCACATCGGCTGGGAGATCGGCGCGAACGAGGTCACGTTGCCCATGTACCTCAACCGCGCCGGCTACCACACGCGGCTCATCGCTCATCAGCACGAGCATAACGAGACTCCGCGGCTGGGCTACCAGGTCCATGACGACGTGAGCAACGACGCTCGCTCCGTTGCCGAGACTCTCGGCGGCTTCCTGCGCGGCGCGGCGCAGAATGAGCAACCGTTCTTCGTGAACTGCGGCATCACCGAGCCGCACCGCCCCTACGAGCGAGAGGGCTACGAGCGCGATGATCCCGACACGCTCACTCCACTACCGTATCTGCCCGACCGCCCGGGCATCCGCGAGGACCTGGCGGGTCTGCATGGGCTCGTCTGGCGGCTGGACGAGGCGCATCGCCATGCCCCGCGCCAAGGGCACCTGCTACGATCCCGGCATCCACACCACCCTGATCGTGCGCTGGCCCGGGCAGTTCGCGGGCGGGCGCGTGCAGAGCGAGCTGCTGACCAACTGCGACATGCTGCCCACGCTGCTCGATCTCGCGGGCGCGGAGGTCCCGCCGCAGGTGGAGGGCCGCAGCTTCCTCGGCCTGCTCGACGAGGACGACTACGAGCCGCGCAAGGACATCTTCTGCGAGATGACCTGGCACGATCAGTACAACCCGATGCGTGCGGTGCGCACCAACCGCTACAAGTACATCCGCAACTTCGGCCGGCGGCCGCTGGTGTACATGCCCGCCGACATCTACGTCGGCCCCGCAGGCGAGGAGATGATCGAGGACTTCTACAATGAGGTGCGGCCCGAGGAGGAGCTGTACGATCTGCAGCGCGACCCGCTCGAGCAGACCAACGTCTTCGACGACCCGGACTACCGGGACGTGGCGTGGCGGCTGCGCGCGCGGGTCTACAACTGGATGGTCGAGACCAACGATCCGCTGCTCTACGGCGACTACCCGCCGACGAAGGCGCAGCGCGAACGCAACGAGGAGCGGCCGATGGACAACGGTCGGCCGCACGTCTGAGGGGAGTCGCCCAACATGAAGCTGTGTCTGGGAATGCGGCTCGCCGGCGAGCCGGCGATGTTCGATGCGGAGGATCTCGCCTTCGCCGCGCAATTGGGCGTGCCGGGCGTGAAGATCTGCGGCAGCGACTTGATCTCGCACGAGCGCGGCAACGTACTGCACGCCGAGGACCTGGAGCGGATCGTCCGCCAGCTCGACGAGTTCGGCATCACGCTCGCGGTGGTGCTGCTCCCGCAGGGCCGGGGCACGCAATACTGGAACGCGCGCCTGGGGCGGCCCGAGCGCGAGCAGGAGGTCGAGGACGTCTGCGAGACCATCCGCGTGTGCGGCTCCTTCGGCGTGCCGGTGGTGGAGTGGACCTGGAGCGTGCCCGACGTGTGGGGCAGCACGCGCGCCAGGGCCCGCGGCGGCGCGGCTACGCGGCACTTCGACTACCACGCAGTCGAGAAGGTCGGCCCGGTCGAGCCCGACGAGGCCATGGACGCCGACACCATGTGGGAGCGTCTGCTGTGGTTCACCGAGCGCATCGTGCCCGCGGCGGAGGCGGCCGGGGTGCGGCTGGCGCTGCACCCGCACGATCCGCCCACGCCCTGGCTGCGCGGCGAGGCGCGCATCATCGGCACCATCGAGGGCCTCAAGCGGCTGTTCGAGGAGATCCCCTCGCCGGTCAACGGCCTGAACTTCTGCCAGGGCACCATCGCCGAGATGGGCACCGACGTGATCGCCGCCATCCGCTGGTTCGGCGAGCGCGACCGCATCAATCACGTGCATTTCCGTGACGTGAAGGGTGCGGTGCCGGTCTTTGACGAATCCTTCATCGACGACGGCGACACGGACATGCTCGCAGCCATGCGCGCCTACCGTGACGTGGGCTACCGCTACTGGATGATGCCCGATCACACGCCGCGCATCACCGGCGACACGCCCTACGGGCATCGCGGCCGGGCCTACGCGCTGGGCTACATGCGCGCGCTCATGGAGGCCGTGGCGCGCGAGGCAGAGGCCTGACGTCCATCAACGCACGAGACGCGAGCGTTCGCCGTCGGCTCGCGCGGTGACGTCCACGTCCGACTCGACAGTGGTGGGCGTGCCGCAGATAGTGCACAGAGAGGGGAGGTCGCGAAGATGATGAGGAGCGTTGTGGTCGTGACCGTGCTGGTGGCACTGCTGTGCGCCGGCTGCCCGCCGCGGGAGCCGGAACGCACGGTCATCGGCGGCCCGCCGGAGGGCGAGGCCGCACCCGCCGGTGAGACGGAGGCGGCGCCGGTGGCGGAGATGCAGATCACCTCGACGGCATTCGAGGACGGCGGGCGCATCCCCGAGAAGTACACCGCGGACGGCGCGGACGTGTCGCCCCCGCTGAGCTTCGCGGGCGTGCCCGACGAGGCGGCCGAGCTGGTGCTCATCTGCCACGATCCGGATGCGCCCCGCGCGGGCGGGTGGACGCACTGGGTGGTCTACGGGATGTCTCCCGACATAGGCGGGCTGCCCGAGGCGGTACCCCCCGACCCGGTGGTGTCGGCCTACGGCCTCACCCAGGGCGACAACTCGTGGGGCAAGACCGGCTACGGCGGCCCGGACCCGCCGGAGGGCAGGCCGCACCGCTATCAGTTCAAGCTCTACGCCGTGAGGCCGTCACTGAGCCTCCAGCCCGGCGCCGCGCGGGATGAGGTCGAGGCGGCGATGGCCGACACCGTCGTGGCTGAGGCGATGCTCGAGGGGCTCTACGGCCGCTGACGGCCGCGCCACGCGAGAAGGAGGGGACGGAGATGGCGATGACCATCACCTCGCCCGTATTCGGCGACGGGGAGTCGATCCCCGTGCAGTACACTGCCGATGGCGACGACATCTCGCCGCCCTTGCAGTTTGATGGCGTGCCCGACGAGGCTGTGGAGCTGGCGCTCATCTGCCACGACCCGGACGCGCCGCGCGCGGGCGGCTGGACCCATTGGGTCGCCTGGGGGATGGCGCCGGACATCGGCGGCCTGCCCGAGAACGTGCCGCCCGATCCCAAGGCGTCCGCCCCGGGTGTCACACAGGGCGAGAACTCGTGGGGCAGGATCGGCTACGGCGGCCCGTCGCCGCCGCCGGGCAGGCCGCACCGCTATCAGTTCACGCTCTATGCGCTTTCCGCGCCGGTCGGCCTGGAACCGGGCGCCAGCGCGGCCGCGCTTGAGGCCGCGATGGGCCGCTCTGTCGTGGCGGCCGTGCACCACCATCGCCGCGCGACGCACCGCGCGGCAGTGGCATCACGTCTCGGAGGTGCCATCATGCGGGCGTACCTGACGCCTGTGCTCGCACTGCTGTTGACGGCCGCCGCCTGCCAGGCGCAGGAGCGGGTCGTGTTCGAGGACTTCGCCTCGATCGAGGCCTGGCCGGGCTTCGAGCTTGACGACACCGTCGCGCACTCGGGCGACACCTCGGCGCTGTGGCGCGACATG
>JALGUI010000483.1 GCA_029820915.1 Candidatus Zipacnadia bacterium
ACAGGCGGAGGCGCCTGTCCTCCAGGCCAGGTAGCCTACTCGCCCTCGGCGTCCTCGGTCTGGACCGGCAGGTCCAACCGAATGTGCAGCTCCTTGAGCTGCCTGGGGTCCGCCGGAGCGGGCGCGCCTGACATCAGGTCCTGCGCCTTCTGCGTCTTCGGGAAGGCGATGACCTCGCGGATGTTCGCCTCGCCGCACAGCAGCATCACGATGCTGGCGACTTCGACGAGGCGCAGCGGTGCGCCGAGATCGCGAAGGAGCGGGCGTGGTGCGACGGCCCGCCGCACTGCTACAGGCCCGCGCTCGACACCGCGGAGGAGTTGCTGCGGCGCATCAGGCGCCAGGTGGGGAAGTAGTACCGCCGGCCAGAGACCCTCTGACCAGCAGTGCCGCAGGTGACGAGGGCCGCCCGATCGCTCGGGCGGCCCTCCGTGTTGGGGGACGCGGCGTCGTCAGATCAGGTCCGCGTCGGAGAGGTCCAGCCTCCCCTCAGCGTTGATGAACTCCTCATCAGCGTGGACGTGCTCGATCCTGCCGACGAACATCTCGTGCGAGCCGGTCACGATCGAGTCGACAACGGTGCACTCGACTGCTACAGGGAAGTCGGTGATGACCGGCGCGTTGACGACAGCGCCGTCCTCGACCGTAAGCCCCAGGTGCTTGAGCTTGTCGCCATCGCGGCCGCTCTCGGAGCCGAGGTAGTCCCACGCCTCCTTCTGGTCGGCGCGCGCGAAGTGCACCACGAAGCACGGGTTCTGCCTGACGAGCCCGTGCGAGTAGCGCGATGGCACGATCCCGACCATGACCATCGGCGGGTCGAAGCTGCAGTTGGATACGTAGCCCACCACGAGGGCGTTGTCAGAGCCGTCCTCACCCCGGCAGGATACCACCGCGTTTGCTGACGGCATGCATGGACTGATCTCGGCGCTCTTCTTTGCCATCTGTCTGATGCTCCCGTGTCTTGATTGAAGGCCCCGCATTGGGGTCTAGTGTGCATTCACGTTGAGGCCGCCCACAGTGGGCGGCCCGATAGGGGTCGCGAATTGCGGTCGGGAACGACGGGCAGGTCAGGCGAACCGCTCCTCCCCCACGGCACGACTCACTCGTCGGCGTCCTCCCCGTCGTCCTCCTCGGTCTGCACCGGCAGGTCCAACCGAATGTGCAGCTCCTTGAGCTGCCTGGGGTCCGCCGGAGCGGGCGCGCCCGACATCAGGTCCTGCGCCTTCTGCGTCTTCGGGAAGGCGATGACCTCGCGGATGTTCGGCTCGCCGCACAGCAGCATCACGATGCGGTCGAAGCCCGGCGCGATGCCCCCGTGCGGCGGCGCGCCATACTCGAAGGCCTTCAGGAAGAACCCGAAGCGCTGCTGCGCCTCATCGCGCGTGATGCCCAGGACCTTGAAGACCTTCTCCTGGATGTCGCGACGGTGGATCCGGATCGAGCCCGAGGCCAGCTCCGTGCCGTTGAGCACCGCGTCGTAGGACAGCGCGCGCACCTTCCCCGGGTCGCTGTCGAGCAGCTCCCAGTCGTCCTCGTGCGGCATGCAGAACGGGTGGTGCTCGGCGTCCCAGCGCTTCTCGTCCTCGTTCCACGCCACCAGCGGGAAGTCGTAGACCCACAGCGGCGCCCATGTGCCCTCGTCCACCAGCTCCAGCCGCCGGCCCATCTCGCGCCGCAGCCAGTCCAGCGCCTCGTTGGCGACCTCCGCCTGGTCGGCGACGATCATCAGCATGTCGCCGGTCTCGGCGCCGAGGGCCTCGCGGATCGCCGCCAGCTCGTCGGCCGAGAAGAACTTGGCGATGGGGCCCTCCAGGGTCTCGTCGGTCACCTGGAACCACGCCAGGCCCTTGGCCTTATGCTCCTGGGCGAACTCCGTGAGCCTGTCCATCTGCGCGCGGCCGATGTCCGCGCAGCCCGGCGCGCGCAGGCCCTTGACCACGCCGCCGGACGCCGCGACGCCTGCGAACACCCTGAACTCGACGTCGCGCACGACCTCGGTGATGTCCACCAGCTCGAGGCCGAAGCGCAGGTCGGGCTTGTCGGTGCCGTACTTCGCCATCGCGTCGGCGTAGGCCATGCGCGGCCAGGGCATGGGCAGCTCGGCGCCGATGGTCTCGCGGAAGATGTGCGCGAAGAGTCGCTCGGTGAGGTCGAAGATGTCCTCGCGCGTGACGAAGGACATCTCGATGTCGATCTGGGTGTGCTCCGGCTGGCGGTCGGCGCGCAGGTCCTCATCGCGCAGGCAGCGGGCGAGCTGGAAGTAGCGGTCGCAGCCCGCGATCATCAGGAGCTGCTTCATGATCTGCGGCGACTGCGGCAGGGCGTAGAAGTTGCCGGGGCTCACGCGGCTGGGCACCAGGTAGTCGCGCGCGCCCTCCGGCGTGGGCCGGAAGAGCATCGGCGTCTCGACCTCCAGGAAGCCCTCGTCGGACAGGAACTCGCGCGTGGCCCGCGCCGCCTCGTGGCGGATGCGCAGATTGCGCTGCAGGCGCGGCGAACGCAGGTCGAGGTAGCGGTAGGTCAGCCGCACCATCTCGTCCACGTCGGTGTCATCGACGTGCGAGAAGGGCGGCGTCTCCGAAGTGTTGAGGATGGCCAGCTCGTCGCAGCGCACGTCAACCTGGCCGGTGGGCAGGTCGGGGTTCTCGGTGCCCTCGGGCCGCCGGTCCACCGTGCCGCGCACCGCGATGACGAACTCCGAGCGGAGCCGGTGGGCGAGCTGATGCGCCTCGGCGTCCACTTGCGGGTCGAAGACGACCTGCATCAGGCCGGAGCGGTCGCGCAGGTCCACGAAGATCAGCCCGCCGTGGTCGCGGCGGCGGTTGACCCAGCCGTTGAGCACCACGGTGTCGCCGATGTCATCGGGATGTCATCGGTGCGCAGCTCCCCGCAGGTGCGGGTTCGCTTCAGCTCGTCCCGGAGTTCGGTAAGGTCTTCCATCGTCGGGCACCTCGTCTTGACGGCGGGAATAGGGGATAGGCAATGGGCAAAGGGCTACGGCACCGTCGGCCGTGCCGTTGGAGGGGCCGCACGAGGTCGCTCCGCAGGAGCGGCCGAGGTCGGCCCACGTCCTCAACGGCACAGGCCGGAACGGGGTCCGGCCTCTCCATGAACGGCAACGGCCGGACGGACCCTACCCCGTCCGCAGGCAGTCCGTGATCCCGCGCAGAATGACCGGCAGCCGCAGGCCGAGCCGGACGAACAGCGCCCAGCTCACCGCCAGGAAGCCGACCATCCACGGCAGGCTCCCGGCCCGGCGACCAGGTACATCACCAGCCCGAAGACCGCCGGCAGCTCGGCCATCGCGGCCAGGACCAGCATCATGCGCGTGCAGGTCGCGAGCGTGGCGAGCCCCGCCGCCCGCCGCTCGAACACCAGCGAGGCCACGAACACGCCCGCCGAGGCGCCCATCAGCGCCATGCCCAGCACCGGCTCGCCGTCGCCGATGCCGGGCGGCCGGTAGCCGACCACCAGTTCCATGATCGCGACGAGAACGCCGTAGACCAGCGTGGACGCGAACAGCGCGAACAGGATCACCTGGATCGCGCGCACGCGCGCGTTGAACTCCGCGCACGGGAAGCCGCAGTACGGGCACTTCCCGGCGGCAAGCTCATCCTGCCGAACGCCCTGCTGGCATTGCGGGCAGAGCATGGTCGGCTCCGTGCTACTCGGCGCCGTCGCCCTTCAGGTGCGCGGCCAGGTCGTCCAGCGGGACCTCCTCCTGTTCGCCGGAGACCATGTCGCGCACGGTGGCGACGCCTCGCGCGAGCTCGTCCTCGCCGAGGATCACCGCGTTCAGGAAGCCCTCATTGTCGGCGTAGCGCATCTGCGCGCGGATGGAGCGCCGCCGGTAGTCGATCTCGGCCTTCAGGCCCGCCCCGCGCAGCTCGTGCAGCAGCCTGTAGCCGGGCAGCCACGCCTCGTCGCCGATAGTGACGATGAAGCTGCCCTCGCGCGACTCCTGTACGTCCTCGACGCCCAGCGCCTCGCGCACCAGCAGCACGCGCTCGATGCCGATCCCCAGGCCGACACCCGGGGTGGCCGGGCCGCCGCACTGCTCGACCAGCCCGTCGTAGCGGCCGCCGGCGCCGATGGAGTCCTGGGCCCCGAGGGCGTCGTGGCGGAACTCGAAGGCGGTCTTCGTGTAGTAGTCGAGCCCGCGCACGATGCGCGGATCGATCTCGTAGGCGATGCCCAGCGCCTCGAGGTGCGCGCGCACGCCGTCGAAGTGCGCCTCGCACTCGCCGCACAGGTTGTCGAGCATCGTCGGCGCGCCCGCGGTGATCTGCCGGCAGGTCTCGTTCTTGCAGTCCAGCAGCCGCAGCGGGTTGGTCTCGAAGCGCCGCCGGCAGTCGTGGCACATCTGCTCGACCGAGTCGGCGACCGAGGCCTTGAGCGTATCGACGTAGCCCGGCGCGCACGCCGGGCAGCCGACGGAGTTGATGAGCACGCGCGTGCCCTCGATCCCCAGCGCGCGGTAGAAGGTCAGCGCCAGGTCGATGACCTCGGCGTCCACGGCGGGCTCGGATGAGCCGATGGCCTCGACGCCCGCCTGGTGGTGCTGGCGGAAGCGCCCCGCCTGCGGGCGGTCCTGGCGGAAGATCGGCGCGATGTAGAAGAGCTTGACGAGCCGCTCGCGGTCCTGGCCCTGGATGTTGTCCTCGATGAAGGCGCGCACCGTGGGCGCGGTGCCCTCGGCGCGCAGCGTCAGGCTCCGCCCGCCCTTGTCCTCGAAGGTGTACATCTCCTTGGCGACGATGTC
>JALGUI010000484.1 GCA_029820915.1 Candidatus Zipacnadia bacterium
CTCCGCCCCTGTCGGGGCGCGGGCCGAACGACCGAACGACACAGGCGGGAACGGGGTCCCGCCTCTCCATGAACGGCGGGGCCTGGCCCGTCGGTCAGTCGGGCGCCACGTCCACCGGCCGGTGCGTGCGCGCGGACTCGTACGCCGCCTCGAGCGTCGCGTGGAACTCGACCGCATCCGCCACGGTCAGCTCCGGCTCCCGATCATCGCGGATCGCGCGGACGAAGTCGTCCACGTAGAGCTCGTACGACGGCCGGCCGAAGGTCGGCGTGTCGAAGCCGCCGCGGTTGAACTCATCGCCTTCGCGCCAGGGCCCGTAGACGAAGGCGCGGTCGCCCAGGCCGTGGTTGACGTGCAGCACCCCGCCGGAGCCGATGATCTCGTGGCGCACGTCCGTCGTCGGCATCGACTTAGTCGTGGTCCTGCCGATGATCGCGGTCGCCACCACCCCGGTCTCGTACTCCAGGCTCACCAGCGCCATGTCCTCCATGCCGGCGATCCGGTAGCTTTCGTAGAAGAACGCGTCGCTCTCGCAGTAGACCGACGTCACGCGCGCCTCCGCGTAGGCGGTGAAGGCGAGGAAGACGTAGCCGCCGTGGTTCGCCAGCTCACCCACCGACGGCTCGCCGGCTGCCTTGCGCCGCTCGGCCTCCTCGACGGAGATCGTGTAGCGCGGGCCCTTGACCTGCAGGTGTGTGCCGTTGAGCACGCGGACATCGCCGACGCGTCCGGCTCTGACCGCGTTGATGGCGCGCGAGACGGGCGTCGCGAAGCGCGCGGCGTGGAAGCCGAAGGTGAACTTGACGCCCGCCTCGCGGACCGCGCTCGCGATGCGCCGCGCGTCCTCAAGGTCGTCGGCCACCGGCTTCTCGCTCATCACGTGCACGCCGCGCGAGGCCAACTCGGCGACGATCTCGAGGTTGCGCGACGGCGGCAGGCACAGCGAGACCATCTCCGGCGCCTGGGCGTCCAGGAGGTCCGCGAGGTCGTCGAAGTACGGGACGCCGTGCCTGCTCGCGAACTCCCACCCGCGCCGGCGGGCCTCGTCCGGCGCGTCCGGCAGGTCCGCCACGCCGACGATCGCCGCGTCCGGGTGCTTCGCCAGCGACCCGGCGAACGCGCCCTGATGGCCGTAGTCGAAGCCGATGGTGCCACACCTGACCGGCGCCTCAGCCACTGATCGCCACCGCCTCTCCGGTCGCCATTGACTGCGCGCCCGCGAGCACGGCCCGCAGGATGGTCAGCGAGAACTCGAGCGGGATGGGCGGCGGCCGGTCCTCGCGGATAGCCGCCACGAAGTCGCGGATCTCGCCCGCGAAGGGCTGGTCGGGCCGGTCGGGCGTCCAGGTGGTGTGCGCACCGAGCAGGTTGAGGCCGCCATCGTTGTACAGGCTGGCAGAACAGGTCAGCCGGTCGCTCAGGTCCAGCGTCCCCTCGGTGCCGACGACGTAGAGCTCGCAGTGGAAGGGGTAGCCCGGCGGCTGCATGATCCGGTTCTCCTCCGTCTGCGCGATGGCCCCGGACTCGAACCGGATGGTGCAGCTCACGTACTCGTGCACGGGCAGCCAGTCCTGGCCGGGGTGCGAGCGCGCGTGGACGCGCACCGGCAGGCTGCCCAGCAGCCACGCCAGCAGGTCGAATGAGTGCATCCCGTTGTGCACCAGCAGCCAGTCGGCACCGCGGTCCCGGTAGGCCTCGGCCTGCTCCGGCCGCCAGAAGGGCGACGAGGGCTGGCAGAAGCGCGCGAAGACCGGCTCGCCGATGCGCCCCTCGTCGAGCAGCGCCTTGACCGCGCGCATCTTCGGCGACCACCGCTGGCTCTGCGCGCACATCGCCCGACGGCCGCTTGCGCGCGCCGCGTCGATGACCGCCTCGCCCTCCTCGGCCGTCATCGCCAAGGGCTTCTCGATCAGCGCGTGTTTGCCGCTCTCCAGCGCCGCGATGGCGATCTCGGCGTGCGTCTCGTCATTGGTGCAGATGTCCACCATCTCGATGTCAGCGCGCGCGATCAATTCGCGGTAGTCGGTGTACGCGTCCCGGATCCCCGCCCGCCGCGCGAAGTCGGCGGCCCTGTCCGCATCGAGGTCGCAGCAGGCGACCAGCTCGGCCTCTGCCACCAGCCGATAGCCCGCCAGGTGGTTGCCCGAGATGCCGCCGCAGCCGATCAGCCCCACCCGCGTCGGCGGCCGCCCGTCGGGAGTGTCATTCATGCGTGCCGGCACCCCTCCGCGCCAGGATCACCCTGCGCCGGTCGCCTTCCTCGGCTCCGGACGCGCGACCTTCAGCAGGACCGCACGGAGGATTCCGCCTCGCGGAGTGTGAACTGACGGAAGGTCCCGCGGACAGATGCCGAGGAGGCACAGCCATGCACACCATGCGAACCGCGCTGATCGCCGCGCTCATCGTCATTCTGGCCGCTCCGCTGCACGCGGCGGTGTTCGTCACCACGCTCGACGAGGAGCGTAGCGAGACCCCGGAGGGCACGCGCGTCATCCAGCCGGTGACCATCGCCAGCGAGAACGCGCACTACACGCTCAGCTACGACATCGTCCACAACCCCGAGACTCCGGGCGAGATCACCTCGCACTGGTGGCAGTGGCAACAGGGCTACGTGACCATCGGCATGACCGGGCCCTCGAACGCAAACTGGTACTGGCAGGGCTTCATCAAGTGGACCTTCGACGACGAGAGCCTGCACGTGCGACCCGCCGAGTTCCGCGTCGTGCGCGAGTCCGGGCAGGACGGGATGCTCGAGTACGTGTGGGACACGCCCGTGGTGCGCGCCACGCTGCGCTTCGCCATGACCAGCGGCTCGGACAAGCTGCTGATGTTCGGCAGCTATGAGCCGAAG
>JALGUI010000485.1 GCA_029820915.1 Candidatus Zipacnadia bacterium
CCGCCAGCGCCCGCGCGGCGGTCTCGCTCGCGGCCAGCAGCTCCGCACCCAACGCCGCCGGCGCGTCGGCGACGACGCCATCGGGCGCGTCGGCGGCCAGCGTCAGCCCGCTGCGCGTCGCCAGCGCCACCGCCTTCAGGTCAGGCAGCGCGGCCCGCAGCGCGGCGAGTCGGGCCTCGATGCGCGTGTCGCGTTCGTCTGCGGTCGGCCCCGTGTTGACCACGCCCAATCAGCCCTCCAGCGGCAAGTCGATAGTCGCGCTGCCCCGCTCCGCGGACATGTCCATCGCCAGGCACACCTCGTGGGTATTCACCGCGTCGGCGATGTCCACGTAGGAGTCCTCGCCCGACTCGATGCAGTTGAGGAAGTGCCTGATCTCGCCCTCAAACGGATGGTGCGACACGTCGCCGCTGTCGGGGAGCACGGCGGGGATCTCCGTCCAGCCCGACTGCTCGGGGAAGAGCGCCTTCGAGAACACCAGGTTGTCGCGGATCGAGCCCCGGTCGCCCATGAGGTCGATGTTGAACTGGTAAGGCAGGATGCAGTCCACCGAGGACGACAGCTTGCCGATGGCGCCCGACGCGAACTTGACGGTGCCCACGACTGTGGCCGGGTACTCATAGCGCTCATCCCAGCCGCCGCCGCAGGCGCCGGACACCTGGACGATGTCCGAGCCGGTGAGCCAGCGGATGGCGTCCACGGCGTGGCAGCCGCCGAACAGGAAGCTCGAGCCGCCGCTGGCCCTCGTGCGCGCCCACTCCCAGCCGCCGTACCAGTCGCTCACCCCGTGCCAGTAGTCGGCTTCGGCGTAGAAGATGTCGCCTATCGCGCCCTCCTGCACCAGTCGTGCGGTGTTCAGCAGCGAGGGGTTCCAGCGCAAGCAGAAGCTCGCTACGGTGCGCACGCCCGACTCGCCGACGGCGTCGCGCAGCTCGTGCAGGCCCGGCAGGTCGATGGCGATGGGCTTCTCCATGATGAAGTGCTTGCCCGCCTCGCAGCACTTCACGCCGTGCTTGACGTGCACGTGGCTGGGCCCGGTGATCGACAGGGCGTCCACGCGGTCGTCGGCGAGCAGCTCGTCGAGATCGGTGTAGATCGCGACGTTGGCCAGGCCCGCCTTCTCCGCCGCGACGCGCGCGCTGGACTCGCGGCGGCTGCCCACTGCCACGACCTTCGAGCGCGGGTCGGCGAGGTAGGCGTTGATGTGCTCATCGGCCACCCACCCCGCTCCGAATATCGCGCAACCGATCCTCTCCTCCGGCATCGTTTGGGCACCTCCGTGAGTTCACGCCGGCCCCAACCGTAACGCGCCGGGTCGGAGCCGTGGGCTTCTGTGCTGGTGCGCGCGAGCCTTCCGCGTGCGGGGAGGGATTCCTTCACGTCGGCGAGGAGAGCGGGGGAGCGCAGGACGCATATACACCTACCGGCAGCGGGAGGGCTGTCGAAGTCAACTCGCGACAGGTTGGGCTCGGCTGTGCGCGGCCGGGTGCGGGCTAGCGCCGAAGCAGTACGTCGAGCCAGCTTCGCTTGCCGCCACGCTGCGGGCGGGTCTGTTGCGGGCGCGACGGGGCGCGCACGCGCTCTGCTTCGTCCGGGTCGTGCACCCCGGGCGCCTCTGGCGCCAAGCCCACGATCCGATGGTTCGCCTCCGGGTCATCGCCGACGTGCTCGCACACGATCTCCGGGTCCCCGGACATCGCGCCATACGTGTCGATGTCCTCCTGCGTAACCCGGACGTCGCCGATGCTACGCACGAAGACCACCCGAGGGGACATCGGCTGCCCGAACTGCGTCCAACGCGCCTTCAGCATGCTCTCACCTCCGTGAGGTCTCCCGGAGGTACCCTCAGGGACCTCCAGGCGTCGAGTGCGATCGGGTGAACATGGCTATCTCACCCGGCGAGTGGAGCGCGAGCGGCCTGCAGGTGCGCGTGTATTTGGCTGATACTTCGACGTCCACCGGCATTTCTCCTCCCGCGACTTCGTGCCGGCCGCCGCAGGCCTACTGCACGGAGTAACTCTCTAGCCGGAGAGTGGAGGTCAGATCGGTGTCCTCGAGGGTCTCGTCGCGCACGAGTCCGACGCCGCGCGCGTACCAACTGCGTACGGTGATGTGTACGGGGCTCTGGGCGCCGTCGGGCGTGGTGTCGTACTCCTGCTCGACCCGCACGCACGTGAAGGTCCCGGCGGGGACGGTCACCTGTTCGGCGACCGCTGCGGTGGCGAAGGTCACTTCGGAGAAGATCGGGTCGGTCCAGGTGTCCCCGGCGCGGGGCGGAAGCCGGAGGATCGTCAGGTCGTAGGCCGGATCACCCACGCGTGCATAGATGCCCTGCGCGTCCTCGCGGCGGAACTGCTGCCAGATGCGCTCGGGGTGCTCGCCGACCGCGTCGCGCCGCGCCTGGACCGCGTAGTACTCGGTGCCCTGCAGATCCGCGGCGCCGATGACGCTCTCATTGTACGGGAACTCCTGGCCGCCCGGGATCTGCGCCGGCACCATGCCCGGGGCCAGCGTCAGCGTGTAGTCCCAGGTGTTGCCGGTCGCCATCGGCAGGTAGCTGTTGCTGGCGCCGTTGCCGCCGCCCCCGCCGCATCCGGCGACGATGACCGTGACGACTCCCAGTGCTGCGACCGCGACAGCGAACGTGCCTCTCATCAGCGACACCCACCTGCGTTGCTGCTGTTGCCATGATCCCCGCCGACCGGTGCTTAGACCGTACATGCGGGGCCTGATGTTCCCGACGCTACCGCTCGACCAGCCATGTGCGGGCGTCGCCGTCCGTCGGCGTGTAGCCGCGCTGACCGCGCACGAGGCAGACCAGGTCCAGCACGGGGCTCTCCAGCGGCCGCAGACCAGGTCCAGCACGGGGCTCTCCAGCGGCCGACTCTCGCGTCCGGTGACACGCAGCACCCTCCGGCCGGCCGGCAACTCCAGTTCGACCGGCCCCTCCCACAGCCACTCGTGGTAGGTGCCGATGCGGTTGCCCAGGCGGATGGGCTCCTCGGGGCTGTCGGCGTCCCATAGGAAGAAGCTGTTCGAGTTGGTGTCCCAGTAACGCGCTCGCAGCCACAGGTACCAGCGCCCGGCCTCGGGCACATCGACCTCGTACTCGGCCCAGGTGTTCACGCCCGCCTCGGGGCTGAGCGGGCCGGAGGGCAGGAGCGCGCCCCCCAGGGCTCCGTCGATCGTCAGCCCCGCCTGGTCGGCGGTCGTGAAGCCGCCCTCGATGCGCGCAGGCTCCCCGGCGTCGATGAAGACCATGGTCGGCTTGATGATCCGGCAGCGGGCGCGGCGCAGCGCCATGCGCATCTCCCCGGTGCGGATGCCGGTGCAATGCATGAACACGCGCGTGGTCACGGGCACCACGATGCGCGCGCCGGGCAGGACCTCGACCTCGTGCGGGTCGCCCTTG
>JALGUI010000486.1:0-619 GCA_029820915.1 Candidatus Zipacnadia bacterium
GCGGTCTTCGGAGTCGCCGATCTGCACCGCAATGTCGCCGAGGCCTTCATGGACTACCTCTGGCGCATCCGCAACCCGCGGCTGGAGCGCCCGTTCATCACCTTCACCAGCGGCTGGTCCACCCACGCCATCGGCGGCGGTGAGTACATCGCCGGCTACGAGAGCAATCTCGCCTTCTTCGAGGCGCTGCTCGACCTGGGGCTGCGCCCGGACGCCATGGCCATCGACGCGGGCTACTTCGAGCGCCGGTCGCTGTTCCGCCACAAGGGCGATGACGACCAGGACACGCTCTTCATCCGGTTCGCCGACGAGGTGCGCGCGCACGGCCTCGAGCTGTCCGTCTGGGTCAGCCACAACGGGCGGACGGGGATGGACATGGACTGGATCCGCGCGCAGGGCTGGGAGATCGGAGACGGGCCGGGCACCTACACCAACGGTGAGTATGTCGTCATGATGCAGCCCAGCTTCGAGGAGGCGCTCGCGCAGCGCTTCTCGGAGATCGTCGGCCGGGTCGGCGCGCGGCACCTCAAGATCGACTGGGACAACGAGTGCGCGACCAACGGTCGCTTCTCGGAGCGCTATCCCACCACCGACCACGTGCGCGAGGCGTCGCTGCGCG
>JALGUI010000486.1:632-3645 GCA_029820915.1 Candidatus Zipacnadia bacterium
TCACGCGCAACGGCTGGTGGCCGAGCCCGTGGTGGCTGCAGGGGGCCGACCACGTCTGGCTGGCGACCTCGGGCGACTGCGAGTACGCCGCCCTGCCCTCACGCACCCAGCGCGACCGCGAGAACACGCACAGGGACGCCGTCTACTACCAGACGCTTGTGCGCGCTGAGACCCCGTGCCCGCTGGACGCCTTCGACAACCACGGATTCGCGCACGCCTTCAACAACCCGTTCAGCGAGGAATCCCACACCTGGCTCGACAACGCCGTGCTGCAGCTCACCCGCGGCACCACCTACCTGCATATGCCCATCTGCCCCGAGAGCCTGTCCGAGGACGAGGCGCGCGTGCTGCAGCAGGTAATCGACTGGATGCACTTCCACGCTCCCGAGCTGGGCACGCGCGGCTCGCGCATGATCGGCGGCAGCCCGGCCGACGGTGAGATCTACGGCTACCTGCACCCCTTCGGTGAGGCCGCCTGGCTGGTGCTGCGCAACCCGGCGCCGCAGCCGCAGGTCTTCGGGGACATGGCGCGCCTCGCGTATGAGCTGGGCTGGGCGCCGCGCACCTGGCGCCAGGTCTACCCGTATTGGCAGGACCTGCCGCTGATGCGGGGCATTATGATGCTCGGTCACGAGGTGCGGCTCATCCGCCTTGAGCACGAGCCACAGGAGGACATCTCGCCGGTGCCGGGTGCGCCCTTCATGGCGCGCGCGGCCGAGGGCGGCTTCGAGTACCTCTTCCCCGGTTTCGCGCGGCTCACCGACGAGATCGGCCCGACCGTGCACGAGAGCATGCAGATCCCGGAGATCGCTGTTGAGCCGACGAGCGACGAGGCCATCGAGGGCGGGCGCAGGCGCATGTGGTACTGCGGGATCCCGCACCGGCTGCAGCGCGCCGAGCTCTATGTGACCGTGCGCGGCGAGGAGGCCGACCTGGACTCGCTAACCGTCCGCGGGGGTTCCAGTCGCTACCGCGGCGTGCCGACGCGGCACTCCATCCCCGCCCAGCGCATCTTCCGCAATGAGCAGCGCGGCCGCGCCACCGGATACGTCATGCCGCCCATCGGCCCGCGCGAGCGCGATGACTACGCCTTCGCGATCCCCGACGGAGGTCACTGCGGGCTCACGCTGGACATCATGGGTGACGCTGCCGGACGGGTAAGCGCCGAGGTGTGGATCACCGGCTGGGAGGGCCCGGCGCGGCAGGCCATCGTGCAGCCCGAGCCGCCCGCCGAGGGTCCGCTGCTGCCGCCGCACCCCTACGGCTTCTCGCGCTGCCTGCGGGTGTAGCGGGGACGCGGGCCACAACGGCAGATGGCGACGGCCGGCAACCGGGGACGGCGGGCGCCAACCGCGGCGCATGGATGGGAGAGCAGGCGAAGGTGGCGACGGCTCAACACGTCGCGCGGCGGCCGGCGGTGACGACCAGGGCGCTCGTGCTCGGAGCCGCCCTGATTCCGCTGAACGTCTACTGGGTCATGACCGTCGAGGGCGTCTGGCACACCGGCCACCCGAGCGTCATGGCCCTGCCCTGGGGCGTCCTCTTCAACATCATCGTGCTGCTGCTGGTCAACGCGCTCCTCCGCCTCGTCCGCCCCGCGTGGGCCTTCACCCAGGCCGAGCTGGTCACCGTCTACGTCATGGTCGGCATCGCCGTGATGCTCTCGGGGCACGACACCCTCCAGCTCGGAGTGCCGAACCTGAGCCATCCGTACTGGTACGCGACCGAGGCGAATGACTGGGAGACGCTGATCCAGCCGTGGCTGCCCGAGTTCGCCACGGTCGGCGACATGTCGGTCATCGAGCCCTACTACGAGGGCCATGACACGCTCTACCGCCCGAACCGCGTCATGGCGTGGCTGTGGCCGACGCTGTGGTGGTGCGCGGTTGTCCTCGCGGTGGGGCTGGTGATGATCGGCATCAACGTGCTGCTGCGCAGGCAGTGGACGGAGCGGGAGAAGCTGGGCTACCCGATCGTGCAGCTCCCGCTGGCGATGACCGCGAGCGGCGGGAGCCGCAAGTTCTTCGCCAACAAGGTGCTGTGGGCGGGGATACTGCTGGCGGCGGGCCTGGACCTCTACAACGGGCTGCACTCGTTCTGGCCCGCGCTGCCGATCGTAGACGTGCGCCACAACGGTAACCACTACATCGACACCCGCCCGTGGGGCCTGCCGTGGAGCGCGGCGGGCCGGCTCCCGCTTCCGCTCTACCCGTTCCTGACCGCGCTGGGCTTTCTGATCCCACTCGATCTGTGCTTCTCCATGTGGTTCTTCTACCTCTTCCGCAAGATGCAGCAGGTGGCCGTCGCGGCGGCCCCGGTCTCGCTCATGCCCGGCCTCCCCTACTTCACGGCGCAGTCGTTCGGCGCGTGGTTCGCGCTGTTCGGGTACGCCATGTGGATGGGCCGGCACTACTTCGCGGAGCTGGGCCGCAGCATCTGGCAGGGCACGATCTCCGACGAGGTCGAGGCCGGCGACCCGGTGAGCTATCGGGCGGCGCTGGCCGCGATCGTGCTCGGGCTGGCCTTCCTGACCTTCTTCTGCATGCGCGCCGGGATGACGGCGGCGGCCGTCGTCCCCTTCCTGCTCTTCGTCATCGTGATCCACACGGCGCTCACGCGGGTGCGGGCGGAGCTGGGTCCGCCGGCGCACGAGATGGCCGGGAACATGAACGCCGCGCACCTGGAGATCATCTTCGCAGGCACCCGCAACCTCGGCCCGCGCAACCTCACCATCTTCCCGCTGTTCTGGTGGCTGACCGGGCGCGGCTACCGCACGAGTCCGATGCCGGTGCAGCTCGAGGGCTTCAAGATGGCCCAGGTCTCCGGGGCCGAGCCGAGCCGCCTCGGCACGACGGCGCTGATTGGCCACAACCGCGGGCAGTGGGACCAACTCGCGTCGTGGTTGACCTATCCGCGCGATCCAAGCTGGCAGCGGATGACCTTCATCGCGGTCGGCGGCCTGGCGACGGCCGGGATGATGTGGATGCGCCTGCAGTTCCTGTGGTGGACGCTG
>JALGUI010000487.1 GCA_029820915.1 Candidatus Zipacnadia bacterium
GCCCGTCCGCCGGGTAGTCGGTGCGCGTGCGCAGATGGACGGACACGCCGCCGACTTCGGCGGTGCACTCAGCGTCCGTGTAGAGGTTCACCTGCAGGCCGCCATCAGTGAGGGCGAAGACCCACTCCGGGAGCGAGGCCAGCAGCCGCCACGCGTTGGGGAAGCAACAGGAGGTGCGGTGCAGGCTCGGCAGGCGGGTGCGCTTGCCGGGCAGGTCCTGGCGCCCCTCGTCGCCGGGGTGCAGCAGGCGCGGCGGGTTGAAGTAGAAGATCGCGAGCTGGTCGTCGCTGAGCGCGCCGAGGAAGGCGTTGTGCAGCACGCGCTCGATGAGGTCGAACCAGCGGCTCTCGCCGGTGATCGCGTGCATGCGCCGCGCGAGCATCATCAGCCCCACCGACGCGCAGGTCTCGGCGACGGAGCCGCTCTGCGGCAGGTGCCAGGGGTCTGCGGGGATGATCTCGTCGAGGCCGACGCCGCCGTGGATGTAGAGGCGCGTCGCCTCGATCTCGTCGAGCAGCGGCCCCAACGGCGCGAGCCAGTGCTCTTCCCCAGTCTGGAGGTACAGCTCGGCCCAGGCGGTGAGCAGGTAGAAGGTGCAGACCCCGTGGCGGTCGTGCGGCCCGCACTTGAGCCCGCCGACGCGCGCCGTGACGGTCGCGCGCGCGGCCAACTCGGCGGCGAGATCGAGGTACCGCTGCTCGCCGGTCTCGCGGCAGAGCCGCACGAGGGCGAGCTCAACCTCGGGGTGTTCGCGCTCGGGCACGTCGTCGAAGTACGGATGGCCCGCCGCGAAGTGCTTATGCAGGTAGTTGGCCCAGCGCCGCGCGGCGTCCAGCAGCGCATCCTCGCCGGTGGCGCGGTGATGGGCGACCGCGGCCTCGAACAGGTGACCGGCCAGGTACAGCTCGTTGCGCGCCTCTGGGTCCAGGCCCTCGTTCGCGGAGCGGTTCGTGTGGATGAAGCCCGGAGGCTGCTGTGCGGCGAGGATGGTCGCGACCACGCGGTCGATGGCGTCCCGCAGGCCGCCGTGGCCGTACGCAAGGGCGTAGCAGGCGGCCTCGAGCCACTTGTAGAGGTCGGTGTCGGCGGCCCCGCGCCGGTGCTGCCCGATCCAGCCATTCCCGACGCCGTCCGCCTCGAAGCCCAGGAAGACCGGGCTGTCGAGGCCCGCGGCAAGGCTCGGCCCGTTGTTCAGATCGACGCGGCGGCCGAGGAAGCCGCGGAGCCTGACATCGCTCATGGGAACGGCCTGCAGGCGGCTGTGCTCGGCGGGCCAGTCGGCGGAGAGCGGCGCGCTCGCGTCGGAGGCCATCGCGATCATCCCCGTATCCCTGCCTGCGCTGCGCGGCCAGGTCGTCTACGGCGCGCCGGGCAGCAGCGCCTCCATGAGCGATCGATCCCCGTATGTCTGCTGGATCTCCCACCCGTCGTCGCGCTCGTGGCGTTCGGGATGGCCGAGCACGAAGAAGCGGTGCGTCGTGCGGTCGATGAAGACCTGCGCGAACTGCCCGTCGTGCATGAACGAGGCCCCGATCTGGTGGTAGACTACGGCGCCGCAGGCCTTCCACAGGCTCTTGTGCTTGTGGCCAGAGAAGACGCCCACGACCTGGTCGGCGTGAGCCTGAATGGTCTGCTCGAAGAAGTTGCCCGGCGGCCAGAACTTGCGGTTGTCGGTCTCCATCCAGTCCGGACAGTCCGCCTGCTGGAAGCCGATGGCCTGGTGGATGAAGATGATGGTCGGCAGGGCCGTCGCCTCGAGATCGCTCGTGAGCCACTGCTGCTGCGCCGCGAAGACGTCCGCGAAGGCGTCGCTGCCGAGGGATATCCAGCCATCGAGCACCACGATGTGGAAGCCCTTGAGGTCGAAGCTGTACCAGCGGGAGTCCATCTCCCAGGTGGTGAGAAGCTGCTCCCAGGTCAGGAGGTCGTAGACCTCGATGGGAATGCACTCGTGGTTGCCGATGACGTAGTAGTGAGGCACCGTCAGTTGCGAGATGAGGTCATGGTAGACATGCGCGTCCGCGAGCACGTCGTGGTCCTCGCCGCCGGAGACGTTGTCCCCGATGCTGATGACGAAGTCGGGCTGGATCTCCAGGGCGTTGATCCGCTCGATCGTCTGCGGCAGGTTGCGCGGGTTCCCCGTGTAGGTGTGCGGGTCGCCGATGACGACGAAGTTGATGATGTCATCAGGCGTCTGGCCTTCGGCGAGCGGGGACATCATGGTTGTCAGCGCAACAACGAGCGACGCCGGCCATCGACCGGTCATGGCGCCATCCTCCCATGCTTCCGGTTCCGCAGGAGCCTGTCCCGATTTCGCCGCCGCGGCGGCCCGTCCTCCTGCACGGGCGGCAGGACTGGCCTGTCCCCGGCGCGAAGTGGCGCAGTGCGGGGCGCAGAATCCTGTCCACGAGAGGGCGCCCACGATGACGAACGCACTTGTGGCAATCGGGATCATCGCCGTGGCGGCCGCCGCCCGAGCACAGGACGGCACGACTGCGCACGAGGCGGTGCCGTACGGAGACCTGGAGTACATGGCCCACAGTGCGCAGGGCGACGACGCCTGGTGCGTGTGGCCGCGGGCGGGCGAGCCGTGCGACGCCACGGGCTGGACGGTCGAGCGCTCGGGCGCGGCGAGCGGCGACGTGTGCGTGAAGGGCTCGATGGCGGGCGAGGAGTTCGTGCTGGGCGGCGAGGGCTCGGGCAGCCCGATCACCGGCTCGGTCAAGCTGCGCGCGGACGACGACGGCGCGCAGGCGACGGTGCGCGTGACCTGGTACGACCGCTGGTCGCCCATGGGCGAGGAGCAGACGGTGGATGTCGGCCGGGAGTGGCAGGCCTTCGAG
>JALGUI010000024.1 GCA_029820915.1 Candidatus Zipacnadia bacterium
CCGGCGAGTCGGGCTCGAGGCGGAAATCGCGGTTCGCGGCATCCATGAACCTGGGGTCGGCAATCTGTGAGTGCGCGTCCATGCGCGGCGTATACCAGATGTCCTCGATGCCCTCCTTCTCGCGCCATTCATCCCATGTGAAGCCGAGGAACATCAGCTCCTGCTCCTGCGCGTGCCAGTAGAGGTTGTAGTCGATGATCTTGTTGTAGCTCTGCCACTCGGGCACGAACCGGAAGGGCGTGCTGTCGCCGTCGAGGTAAACGATGTTGTACTGGAACACGTTGGTGCGCTCGGAGTCGATCCCCAGCCCGAAGCCGCAGAACGCGCTGATGTTGTTGAGTACGGTCAGACACGACGTGCCATGCTGGATGCGGATACCACCGCTGCCGCAATCGTGGCAGACGTTGTTCTCGCACAGCACCCCCGAGCTGCCGCCATCGAGGTAGATGCCGTGGCCGACGCCGTGGGTCTCGCCCACGTGGTGAACGAGGTTCCCCCGGATCACCGAGCCGGGCGTCAGGCCGAGGCTGTAGATGCCCCCACCGTCCGCGAGTACGCGCATGACGTGGTGAACGTGATTGTGCTCGACGATGTTCTCGCGCGTGCCCGAGCGCACCGTATCCCAGGTCCAGCCCAGCGAGATCCCCGTGTAGCGCAGGTCCGAGACCTCGTTGTGCGAGATGACGTTGTTGCGCCCGTAGCCCATGAAGATGCCGGTCGCGCCCGGGTGGATGTGCCCGCCGTCGTGGATGAAGTTGTTGTCGATCCGGTTGTGGTGCGCCAGCCGCTGGAAGATGGGCGGCCGGTCGGTAGCACCGAGGCGGATGCCCCCGCCCCCGAGGTCGTGCAGGTGGCTGCGCTCGATGGTGTTCCCGGCGCAGTCGGCGTCCAACCAGATGCCGTAGCGGCCCACGTGCGCCACCTCGCAGCCGCTGAGCGCGCAACTGCGCGCCCCGTGGAACTCGAGCGCCGCGCCGAGCCCGTTGGCGGCCTGTGGCGTCGAGAAGCCCTCCTCCGGCAGCCACCAGGCCGCGTGCTGGAAGGACAGGCCCTCGAACCGGATGTGCTCGACAAAGCGCCCGTCATCCGGCGTGCCGCGCGCGACCACGAGGTGCTCTAGCGCCGGCGCGACCACGCCCGCCGCGCCGAGGTCTTCATCGCCGAACGGGAGGACGCGCAGCTCGCCGGTGGTGCGGTCCAGCCGCCACTCGCCCGGCGCGTCACACGCGCCCGGATGGTTCTGCACGAGATACGGGCACGTCGGCATGCCCGGTTTCGGCAGTGGCCAGGCCGCCGGCCCGCCCAACTCGGCGATGCGCGTCTCCTGGTCAATGGACTTGAGCGGGAAGCTGCCCGCGTTCCAACTGAAGTAGAGCCGGACCTCGACGTCCGCGAGGTCGGGCCAGGCTTCGAGGTCGCCACGCCGGAACACAAACCGGCTCCTCGACATGCTCGTACCATCCTCTTCGGGGACGCCGCTGACGGTGAGGTGCTGGCCGTCGTTGGGCGAGCGTGCGTAGATGTAGCGACGCCCGCCGATGAAGAGCTGGCGGAAGACCCAGCCGTGGTCCCGGGCCGCCGCGATGGTCGTGGACCATGAGCCGTCGGCGTTGCGCTGCAGATCCTTGATGGTGCGCCCGCCTGACAGAACCGGCTGCTCTCCGGGATACGCGGCCCAGGTGATGGGGGCCTGCGCGGTGCCCGAGTCCTCGGGGCTTAGGCTGAGCGGCTCGTCGAGGTAGTAGACCCCGCCGCGCAGCATGATGCGCATTCCGCCGTCCGGCAGGTCGCCCGTCTGCTTGAGCCGGCGCACCTCATCGCGGGCGCGCTGCACGGTCGCGAAGGGCACCTGCTCGCTGCCCGCACCGTCGTCGCTGCCATCCGGCGCGACGTAGATCGTGGCCTCGTCGGCGAAGGCCGTCGCCAGAACGAGCAGCACCAGGACGATCACGCCGAGACCGGACTTCACGCGTACCACGCCGGCTCGCCCCATGTGCGCCACTCCTTCTGGATGAGTGTACGCCTGCGACGCAGGCCCTTCCTGACGAGAGCCGCGCGACCTCCCGACGCGGGGCAGAGGAGTCGCTTGCCGGCGCTGCGAAGTTGGCGGCGCAGGCAGGATCGTCGCGGGAGGTCGCCGATGCCCGAGCGCACGCCGATCAAGGCCGCGATCATCACCCAGGACGAGCCCTTCGCCGTGCCGGTGCTGCTCGACGAGCTCCTGGGCCGCAAGGCAGACCGCGTCGCCGCGGTCTTCATCGCCCCGCCCACCTCGAAGCGCGAGAGCTTCCGCGACCTGGTCGGCCGCTGGCGTTCGGTCTTCGACCCGGCGACCTTCGTGCGCTACGGCCTGCGCTACGTGAAGGCGAGGCTGCTCGGCCCGCGGCCGGCGCGCGTGGCGGCGCGCTACGGCGTGGCGGTTGATGAGGTCGCGGACGTGAACACTCCGGAGTTCCTCGACCGCCTGCGCGAGATGGCGATCGACCTCGTGATCTCGGTGGCGTGCCCGCAGATCTTCCGCCGCGATATCCTCGCGCTGCCGCCGCTGGGGTGCATTAACGTTCACTCGGCGCCCCTGCCTCGCTACCGGGGGATGCTCCCGACCTTCTGGGTGCTCTACCACCACGAGCCGGAGACGGCGGTCACCGTGCACTTCATGACCGAGGAGCTCGACGACGGGCCGATCATCCTGCAGGAGGCCGTGCCCATTCCGGAGGGCGAGACGCAGGCGAAGCTGATGCGCCGCTGCAAGGTCGTCGGGGGGAGGCTGCTCTCACAGGTCATTGACCTGTTCGAGATGGACGCTGTGCAGCCGCGGCCTAACTCGCGCGAGGAGGCCACGTACCACTCGTTCCCCACCGCCGACGAGGCGCGCAGGTTCCGATCAGAGGGCGGCAGATGGCTGTGATGCGGCCGCTCCGCGCGGGTGAGGGGGGTCAGCTCTACTGGCTCTCTACGGACCGGGCGGGCTCGTGGATCTGCATCCGGCGGCCGAGCAGGAAGCTGATCAGCCCGCGCAGGAAGGCGATGTTGGCTACCACCACGCCCATTGGGATGGCCAGCACCGGGAGTTGCGAGATCGGCGCCCGCCTGAGCAACAGCCCCAAGGCCGCCAGGCTGTAGAAGCCGACCTGGACGAGGAACACGACGCCGTAGAACGGCAGGAAGTACAGGGCCCCGCTCGTAACCAGCATGCCGATGAGCCACAGCGGGGACATCCAGCGCAGCACCTTGTGGGAGATGACGCAGAAGGCGTAATCCGGGTAGTTGAGTGGGTTCATGATCGCCGCGTTGCGCGAGATCGTCGTGAGACTGCGCACCACGCGCCGCGTGCGCGACTGGAGCTGGCGATCCACGTCGCCGTCCATGTAGTCGTAGACCCCGATGTCCGCGACCTGCAGCGCGCGGCCGCCCTGCGACACCACCTTGAGCACGAGGTTGAGGTCGTCGCTCGCATCGTCGTCCAAGATCGGGAACTTCTCGCGCCTCACCGCGATGCACGCCCCGGAGCCGATGAAGGCCAGGCCCGCCCGCGCCTCCATCTGCCGCAGCCGGCTCTCGAACCGCCAGTACAGGGCCTCGGTGAAGTTCAGTGGCGTGTGCTCGAAGGGCACCATGTTTACGGTGCCGACCACCACCCAGATCCTGTCGTCGCCGAAGTGCGAGGCCAGCTTGCCGATCACGTCGGGTGCAAACTTCGTGGAGGCGTCCGTGAGCACCAGGATCTCGCCCGTTGCGGCCTCTGCGCCGGCGTTTATCGCCGCGCAGCGCCCGCCCCGCGGCAGCTCCAGCAGCCGCACTCTGGCGTCCTCGTCGCTCAGCGCCTGCACCACGTCGTTGGTGCGGTCGGACGAGCCGTCCGAGGCGATGAGCACCTCAAGCCGGTCGGCGGGCCAGTCGAGGGCCAGCAGGTTGCGCACGCGCTGCTCGATCGTGTCCTCTTCATTGTAGGCGGGCACCACGATGGAGATCAGGGGCTTCTTCTCGTTCTTCTGCACCGGCTCGGGGCGCAGCGAGGACAGGATGAGGATGACAAAGGGGTACGTAATGTACGGGTGAATCGTCAGCGCGAAGAAGACCCAGTATAGCACGATGAGCACCAGCATGCGATTGACCCTCCACGCCTCGCGACCCTCCGCGAGAGGCGTTGTCACCCTCTGGTGCCGCGGAGCGACGAAGGCATCTCGGCGCAAGACAGCCGAGGCCTCCGCCGACGCATGGCGGGCGACCTCCTTCGTCTGACAGTCCAGGGCCCAAGCTGTTGCGCCCCGCCCGATCGCCTCACTGTCCCTGCGACTAGCCGTTGGCGCGGCAGGCCTGTCGCCCGCCTGGTCTCAACATGCGCCAACTTCGCCGGAGAGCCCGTCATCGCCTGCAGACCTCGACGCGGTGTAGCGCCGCCACACCTGGCTCGCCAGTCCACCCGGCCCGCCCCACCGCCGCGTGGTGTCCACCAACCCACGGTAGCGTTGGTAGCCGGTGGCCACGACTCCGAATGCCGGGTAGCTGACCTTCGACAGCCTGTGCAACGCCCTATGTGTCGGCGCGATCTCCGGCAGGTCGTCAAGCCACGCGAGCAGTTCGCGAGCCTGGTCGTGTCCTCCTTCGCGGTAGCACTCGGCGGCCGAGGTGATCGCGCGGTGCCCCAGCGCCCGCGCGTACTGCCTGCGCGTCAGAGGTGAGTCGGCCCGCGTGTCGGGGTTCCAGCGCGCCAGGGAGCGCAGGCGCCAGATCCCCCGCCGCACCGAGCTCTTTGAGCCCCGGCTGTCCGCGATCCGATAGATCACGTACAGCGGCTCGTTGAGTTCCACGATTGTGTGGCCGGTGCCCGCCAAGCGGTAGATCATCTCCTGGTCTTCGAGATGGGCCATTGAGGCGTCGTAACCGCCGATCGCGACGAACACCTCGCGCCGCAGCATCAGCGAGGCGAGCACCGGATGGTAGCCCCAGATCAGGTCCGCCAGCTCGAACTCGATGATGGGCGGCCGCCGCGGGCTGTTGAACAGGTAGCGCCTCGGGCCGACCAGCACCCAACCGTTGGTGCCGCAGCAGTCCACGTCCGGACGCTCGCGAAGGACCGCGAGCTGGTGCTCGGCCTTCTCGGCCGCCCACTCGTCGTCGGCGTCGAGAAAGGCCACGAGTTGGGCGACACCCTCCGCCGCGCCGCGGTTGCGCGCCACGCACGGCCCCGCGTTCTCCTGCCGGATGCACCTGACCTCCGGGTACTCCGACCCGATGATCTGGGGTGTCTCGTCCTCGGAGCCGTCGTCCACCACGATCACTTCCAGGTCCTGGCAGGTCTGGGCGCGCAGCGAGTCCAGCGCCCGGCGGATCGTGCCCGCCGCGTTGTAGGCCGGAATGACCACGGTGATCGCGGGCGACGTCAACGGCGGCTCTCCTTCCTGATGTCGCGCGGCACGGTCGGACGAGCGTCCCGACCAGTCGTGGCCGGTCACGTGTCGCCGGCGGAGTCCGCCACGGTCAACTGGGGCGTCTCGGACAGCCCCGATTGCGCTCTTCCGAACTCGTACGCAACCGAGGCGAGCGCGCCCAGCACGTAGATGTAGAAGTCGTGCCTTATCGGCTGGAACTGCGCGTACAGCATGATCGCCAGCAGCGCCGCCATGATCGCGGCGGCCAGCGAGGCCCTGCCGACGTCGCCACCCTTCAGGTACGTGCGGTAGGCCCGCCAGGCCCGCACCAGGGCCACGCCCACGAAGGCCAGGAATATCCCTAGGCCGATGATACCCAACTCGCTGCCGAACTCCAGAATGATGTTGTGCGGCAGCCACTTGCCGGTACCGAACACTTCCTTTGTGTAGATCATCAGGTTACCGGTGCCGATCCCGACCAGCCAATGTTCCCGGAATATCTTGACCCCCATCAGGAACTGCAGCACCCGCCGCACATCCCCGCCCTCGACCGCGCCGAGGTCGCCCGCCTCCGCCATGCTCATCATCCGCTCGGCGTAGCGCGGGTCGATGGCGAGGATGGCGCCGGCCACAAGCACGGCCACGATCGCGAAGGTAAGGTACTCCCGGCGGCGGTGTCCGATCAGCGCCATGTAGACCGCGACGACAAGTCCGATGGCCAGCAGCGCGGCGCGGCGGAAGGTAAAGTACACCGTGACCAGGCTACAGATCGCCCCGGCGAGCCCGAACAGGTTCTCGCGCCGGTTCGCGCCGAAGGCCAGGTGGTGCAGGGAGAAGGCGAAGGCGATCACGGCCCAGCGCGCGTAGATGCCGATGTAGCCCCGGATCTCGGGGTCGGCCGCCTTCAGCCCTCCCCACAGGCGGAAGAGGAAGGGCAGCTCGACCGCGGCGATCACCACGTCCGCGAAGCCCATCACCACGAACAGGTAGCCCCACCAGCGCAGGTGATCCCGCTTCACGGTGTAGTTGATCACCAGGAAGTAGACGCTGATGGGGATCGCCATGCGAAACAGCCACGGCAGCCCATAGTTCGGGTTATAGGCCCACAGCAGCGACGCGGCGGCGAACACGAACAGGCCGATCAGCAGCTTGAGCGGCAGGTCGATCCGAACCCGGGTCCTGCGCGGCCACTGCAGCGCCGCCAGCACCACGAAGGCCAGCGGCAACAGCATCATCAGCTTGTAGATCTCGATGTCAATGACCACGTCGGCCGACTCGCCGAAGCCGATCAGCGACTGCCGAGTGTAGCGCGACAGGCGCGAGAACACGGCCGCCATGACGAACAGCAGGCCCAGCGGGAGGTGCTGAGCCACCCGCGTGTGTCCTCGGACTTCAGTCTCGCCTGTCTGGCCGCTCATCGCGCGCTCCCGGCCCACACCCACGACGCCCCGCGCGCGCCCTGGGCATCAGCCCTGGCGCGCATTGCTCAGCGACTCCCGGATGACCTCGAGCAGCCGGTGCCCTATCGCCTGATACGAGAACTGCTCCTCGGCGACCTGCCGCGCCCGTTCGCCCATCTCTCGCCGGTGCTCCGGGTCCGTCAGCAACCGCTCGAAGGCGGGCAGGCACTCCTCGACACTCGCGTCATCTGACAGCGAGTAGCCGGTCACGCCGTCCTCGAGGTTCTCGACCAGCGCCGGGTAGTCGTTGACCACTACCGGCGTGCCGCATGACCATGCCTCGACGATCACGTTGGGGCACGCGTCGAAGTACGAGAAGTGGCAGAAGATGTCGGTGCATTGCTGCAGCCGGTGCATGTCGTCCACCCAGCCGGGCATAATGATGCGCGGGTGGTCGAGCAGCTCCCGGTTTCGGTGCTGGAAGTCGTCCGTCAGGCGACCCCCGCCGGCGATCACCACCGCGACGTCATCGTGCGCATCAACCACCGCCCGCAGCACCGGCAGGAAGCGATCGAGGCCCGCGATCTTCTGCACATACTGGAAGATCATGGCCAGCGAGATGACGTGGCGGTACGGGTAGCCGAGTTCGCGCTTCAGGGCCTGCCGGTCCGCCACCGGGCGGAACAGTTCGGTGTCTATGGCGATGGGAACCGGCGCCAGCTTCTGCTGCCCGCAGCCGGTGTGCTCGTGGATGCTGTCGGCCAGCGATCGCGACACCGGCACCGCGACGTCGGACAGATGGATCGATCGCCCCAGCACCCACCGGCCCCAGGCGACCTTAAGCGGGTTAGCGCGTCCCTGCCGGCGCAGGTCGTCGTACTCCTGCCACGGGTCGCCGCGCCACCGCACCAGCACCGGCCGACCGGCGCGTCTGCCGACCATGGCGAGCAGCAGGCAGATGGGGCCGGGTTCGTGGGAGAAGATCACGTCCACGTTGCTGTTGGCCCCGAGGCGGGCGACATCCCGCGCCCAGCTCAGCTTGCCCCGCAGGCCGCGGCTGGCCGGATGGGCGCGCACCACCTCGATGCCCGCCGCCTCGAGCGGCCTGCACAATCTGTCGGCGCGCGGCCTGTATGTAACGACGAGTGCTTTCATTACGGGTCGCTTTGTGCCGCCCTCGTTGGCGGAGTCCTGCCGTGTGCCGCCGGTTTATACCACACGAGTGGCGGGGGCCGCAACCGACCCACGCTCCCGCCCGCCACCGTATGTCGTGTGCCGTAGCCGTGTGCCGCCAGCGCCCTCGTTGGCAGAGTCCTGTCGTGCGGCGCCGGGCGCCCCCGCCGGTGTATCGACGGGACAGGAGAGCGGCCCGTCAATCCGCGCGACCGGCCAGATACTGCCGCACGCCGCCGATTAGCCCCCACCGGCCGACGAAGAGTTCGAGGTGCCTGGCGCGGCGCTCCACGGTGAACAGGGCCCTGAACAGGCGCCGGTTGCGTCCGGCCAGACCGGCCAGCATGCGCAGTCTCGGGCCGGGCGCGGGCAACGTGCTGATCTCCTGGAGGTAGCGCTCGGCTTCCTCCCGCTCGCCCCGCCGCAGGTGCGCCCAGGCCAGCCGCAGGAGCCGCTCACCGTACGCCTCTGAGAACTCGCGCGGGGTCAGCGGTGACTGATAGCCATCGTGTTGGACGCGCGGGTCCATCTTCTCGACCACGCGCAGCATGTCCCAGGCGTGCCGGGTGATGCTGCCGCCCGTGATGGCCCCCTCGCCCCGCACGTAGACGTACAGCGGCTCGTTCAGCAGCGCGAAGGCCTGGCCGGATGCGACGATGCGGCAGAACAGATCCAGGTCCTCCCCGCACACGATGTCGCAGTCATACCCCCCTAGTGCGCGGAAGACGTCGGCCCGGCACAGCATCGAGGGGGCGATCGGGTTGCGATGGCCGCGCAGCAGGTCCTGGACGCTCAGCTCGCGCAGCCGCGGACCGCCCCTGCTCAGCCACGGGTAGCGCCGGTCCCCGGCGACCGCGATGCCGTTGGTGGCGATAGCGCCGATGCGCGGGTTGTCGGACAGGGCCGCGAGCTGGCGCTCGATCTTTCCGGGCGTCCACTGGTCGTCCGAGTCGAGCGTGGCCAGGAACTCACCGGAGGCCACTGCGGCGGCCGCATTCCGCGCCGCGGCCGGGCCCGCGTTCTCCTGCTCGATGTACGATGCCTCCGGGCACAGCTCCCCGATGACCGCTGCCGTGTCGTCCGTGGAGCCATCGTTGCAGATGACGATCTCGATGTTCGGGTACGTCTGTCTGCGAATGGACTCGATGGCGTCGCCGATGGTGTCGGCGGAGTTGTACGCCGGGATGATGGCGCTGACCAGCGGCCCGCTCGATACCGGGGCGGTCATGGTCGTACGGCCTCGGCCAGCAGCTCGAAGTTCCGGCGGGCAGCGATGAGGCTCTCCTCCAGCGGAACCGTTGCCTGCGGCACCTCGCCGCCCAGCAGTGCCTCGAGCGCGTCGGTCAGCGGGCCCGACGCCAGGTCGTCCGTGGGCATCATGCTCTCTGCCGGGAGCCCTGTCATCTCCGCGAACCCGGCGATCTTCGGGTGGTAGTTGAGCGCGAAGATGGGAACGTCGGCGATGTACGAAAAGATGGCCGCGTGCAGCCGGAAGCTCAGCATCCAGTCGCAGGCCGCCACCTCGGCCAGCGTCTCGCGCGCGTCGGAGGCGTATGGGAAGACGATCGTGCGCTCCGGCTCCCGCAGCCTGCTCCGCATGTACCGGGCGGCCCACAGGTCGCTGACATGGCCGCGGTGGAAGCAGACAAACTTCACCAGGAGATCGGGGTTCTCCGCCATGAGAACGTTGAGGGACTGTGCGATGAGGTCGTGCAGCTCAACATCGCGAGCCCGGTCGCCGGAGATGGCGTCGTTGAACGGGTTGGTGGACACCCCCAGCACCGGCCGGCTCGGCCGGTGGCCGGTCGCCGGCGGCTCGTCGGCCAGCAACAGCGCCATGTCGTGGGTGGGGCGGACATCGCCCTGTGCGCCGATCTCCTCGAGCACCCGCAGCGACGCGCGGTCGCGTAGCGTTATCAGCGTCGCCTGCTCCACGATCTCGCGCGTTCGAGATGCCGCCTTGCTGCCGTGCAGCGGACCCACGCTCACCCCGAGGTAGATGCGCGCCGTGCCGAATCGGCGCGCCAGCGCCGACATGCGCAGGTGCGTCGCCAGGATGCGGCCGCGCTCGGAGTGCTCCTGGATGACACCACCCCCGCCGTACAGCATTACGTCGCTGCGTGCCACCGTGGAGGCGAGTGCGAAGCGGCCGCGCGGCCGCCCGGACAGCCGCAGCGAGGTGTTCGGGATCGCTGACTCGATGCCCGGCGTCACGCACACCGAGGCGGCGGGGAACAGCCGGTCCAGCTCGCGCAGAATCACCAGCAGCAGGGCGTCGTCCCCGACGTTTCTGCCCCCATAGTATCCGCGCAGGAAGATCCTCATGGCATCCCTGGTCCGTCCCGGCCGGCTCACATGTAACCGAGGTCCTTGAGGCGGTTCTCAACCAGCGTCGCCTCGTCCTCGCTGTACCCGTCCTCGCTTACGTCCGAGCGCTCGGCGCTGGCCTCCGCCGTCACGCTCACGTCGCCGTCCCGCAGCATGTCCGCCAGCGGCCTCCCGTCCATGTACGAAGGCACCGCCAGCCCCAGCACCTGCAGCAGCGTGGGCGTGATGTCCTGCAGCGATGCGCCCACGACCTCCGCACCGGCCTTGAAGCTCGGGCCCGTGCCCAGCAGGATGCCCTCAAGCCGGTGCGTGCCACGCACGATGTCCGGGTCTACGGCCACCGCCTCCTCCGGCGTCAGGAACGCCGGCTGCGAGCGCAGGTACGGGCGCGGCGGCAGGGTCAGCGTCTGCCCGTCCGTGGTCATTGCGCACAGGTCGGGCATCAGGTGCGCCCATTCGCCGTCGAACAACTCCTCGCGAGTTCGCACGTCGAAATGCGCCCACGGGGCCTTCGATGTGCGCACCTCGCGCAGCGTCTGCACGATCTCCTCCAGCGCCTGCTCGGCGCCGTCCGCGGGGATGATCCCCTTCGGCTCGCGGCCGGCCAGGTTCAGGCGCAGGCTGAGGTGCGTGATCATCGAGTACACCCGGCTGCGCTCCCAGCGCAGGTCGCGGGTGATGGGGCTGATGATGCCGCGCGGCGCCGCGCCCGGCGTCCTCAGCCGCCGGGCGATGCCGCGGCGCAGGCGGTTGAGGAAGAAGGCCACCTCCGACACGCGGTCGATGAGTCCCAGGTCCTCCAGCAGCCGCGGCAGGTTCATGTACAGATTCACCGGACCGCTGCCGTGGTCGGACAGAACCAGCAGGTCCGTGTCATCGCCGGCGAGCTGCGTTATCTCCCCCAGCAGCCGGTCGGCGCGGACGTAGGTGTCGCGCAGCACTTCGTCGGCATTCGCGGGGCGGATCGACGGGTCGGCGAGCCAGTGGTGCTGCACGGCGTCGGTGTAGGTGATGACCGCGATGAAGAGGTCAACCGGGCGCGTGGTAAGCAGTTCGCGGATGAGCGCCAGGCGCCGGTCCATCGTGCGCTGCATCTTGTCCACGCGGTAGTGACCGTCGCGGCGCGCGACGATCTCCATCGACAGGTCGGGAACGACGCCCAGCACCTCGTCCCGGATATCTCGCGGCCAGAAGGCGTTGGGCGTCACCGCCGGCGCGCCGATCATGCCGGAGACCATGTACCCGTCGATCTGCTCGGCCGGCCAGGTCATCGGGACATTGACCGCGCCGACGCGCAGGCCGTGGTCGTTGGCGATCTCCCACAGCGCCCGCACCTTGCGATCGCTGCTGCGCGTGAGTTGCCAGGTGTACGTCCCCGGCACGATGGTGTGGAAGGTGAAGAGCCCGTGCTTGCCGGGGTTGACCCCGGTGAAGATGGTGGACCACGCACACGGCGTGTGCGGCGGGAAGGTGGACTGCAGCTCGCCCCGGCAGCCGTCGCGGATCAACCGCTGCAGGTTCGGCAGCGCCCCCTGCTCGACCAGGGGCGAGATGATGTTCCAGTCGGCGCCGTCGAGGCCGATGACAATCAGCCTCGGGCTTGCCTCTGCTCCTGACATGGCGTCTCTCCCTATGTCGGATCCGACGGCCTTCGCGGGCCGCCGCCGTGCAGTGACAGCTTCCGCCGCAAGGCGTCGAGCACCTGCCGATCATCGCGCTCGAGTCCCGCCACGGCCACTGCCGCGACGTATGCCGCCACGAAGGCCGCGCCCGGCAGCAGCAGGTCAAGCACCCATGAGCGGAAGCCGATCAGCAGCAGCGGGCAGCTCGCCAGACCGGCCACCAGTGGCACGCCCGCCGCCTTGCGCGTGTGCGCCGAGATGCGATAGAGCCACCACAACTCGCCTGCGCGCAGCACGTTGACCGCCGCGGTTGCCACCGCGGCGGCCAGCGCCAGCCCCACCAGGCCATATCGTGGCGCCAGGACGAAGCACAGCACGATATTCAGCACCGCCAACGCGGTGTTGTTCCCGGCGACCAGCCACTGGTTCCCCGACATCGCCAGCGTGACGCTCGCCGCCCCCACCGACACGTTGATGAGTTGGCCGACGCACAGGATACGCAGTGCCAACGCCCCGGCCACGAACTCCGGGCCGAAGATGCTCAGGACGCTTTCGGCCTTGAACAGCGCGAAGACCATCAGCGGGATGGTGAAGTGATAGACCCACCGCGTTACAGTCTGGAACATCTCGCGCAGATCGTCGAGGCGCCCGGAGCTGTGCAGCCGCGAGATTATGGGGCTGAAGATCGCCGTGGTGGCCCCCAGGCCCACAGTGCCGAAGATGGCCACCCGGGAGGCGGCCCCGAACAGGCCCAGGTCGTCGGCCGACACGAAAGCCCCGCCAATCATCTGGTTGACCCGGAACAGCCCGAACTGTGCGAGCTGACTTACCGCCAGAGGCAGCGCGAACACCTGGACATTGACGAACTCATAGTGCCTCAGGTCCGCGAAGGAGATGCGCTGAAACAGCCGCACGGCGCCATGAAGCACGATCGCGGCCGCGGCCACGCCGGCCAGCAGCATGGCGTACGCCGCCCCCGCCACCCCCAGGTCGAGCAGCCCCACCAGCACCACGATCAGCACCAGCGTGATCAGCCTGATGGCCACGCGGCCGATGACCTTGAAGCGCACATCGCGCCGCGCCACCGTCGCGTCGCTCAGTAGCGAGAAGACGAGCATCGGCGGCAGCGCAATGGCCGCGATGCGCAGCACGATGGTGAAGTCCGGCTTGTGGTAGATCCCCACCGACACCGGCTCGGGCCAGATGGCCAGGGCCGCCGCCACCAGGCAGCCCAACGCCAGCGTGGTGAACAACGTCCCGGTGACGACGCCCCGCGTCTTCTCCGGCCGCCCCTCGCCGTCGAAAATGCCGGCGAAGCGCATGATCGCCGCCGGGTATCCGAGCCGGAGGGACAGCGACAGCATCTCCAGCAGGCTCCGGCCCAGGTCATAGAGGCCCAGCCCCGCCCTGCCCAGCAGTCTCGAGGTGACGGGGCCCGCGATGACGCCGATGACGTGCCCCGCCAGCGAGGCGAGCAGCTCGAGGCCCCCGCCCTTGGCGATGGTGCGCACCTGGCTCTCGTAGCTATCGCGGTCCGGCGCCTCGTCCGGCATCTGCGGCGGGCCCTCTCTCACGCTGTCGATGGGGCGTGCGGCCGAGGGAGACCGTCAGGTCAGCGTCTCGATCGCGCCGGTCACCGCGGCCCCGACCGTGTCCGTGGCGCAGTAGACGATGCTGTCCTTGATGGTGGAGTCCTTGAGTGAGCCAGGCCCGAAGATCAGCGAGTTCTCGATGGTGCAGCCCTCCGCGGGCACCATCACGCACGATGCGCCCGGGCCGCACTCATGCCCGTGCATCTCACCGAGCTGCCTCATCACCCGAAGCACGCCCGCAAGTCCCTCGTGGTCGCCGAACTGCAGCCACGGGCCGGGCATTTGCACGGCGCGCACATCGGCCCCGGCGGTCAGTAGCCCGTCGATCCCCTGCAGAACCCGCAGCTCGCCCCGCAGTGGCGGCAGGCCATCGAGCGCGTCGAAGATGCGTTGATCGAGGCGGAACACGCCCGCGTCTACCATAGCGTCGTCGGTCCACAGGCTCGCCACCCGCCCGGCTCCGTTGCGGGAGACGCCGAGGTGGTTCTCCGGGTCATCGACTTCGATGACCGTCAACACCACGTCACCCGGGGCCTCCACCACGCCCTCCAGGGTCTCGCGCGTGGCGAGCGTGTCGCCGAGCAGCAGTAGGAACGGGCCCTCGAGCAGCTCTTGGGCGCGGATCACCGCGTCGCCGGTGCCGAGGGGGATGGGCTGGCAGGCGTAATGTACCGGCAGGCTGCCGCGGCGGTCGCCGATCTCGCCCGCAACCTGCCCGTCGGGGCCGCCGACGATGATGGCCTCGTCCACCAGGCCCTCGAGGTTGTCCAGTAGATACGTGATGAAGGCCCTGCCCCAGAACGGTATCAGGGGCTTGGGGACGAAGTTGGTCACCGGCTGAAGGCGGCTTCCCTCGCCCGCGGCCAGGATCACAGCCTGCACTCAGCCCACCTCGCGTCGTCGTTGCCGTCTGCCGTTGTCATCTGCCGTTGCCGTGAGGATGCGCAGCATCCTCACGGAGAGGCCGGCCGCCGTGCCGGCCTGTGCTGTTGTCGTCGCCGTTGTGCCCCCGCGCGGAGGTCGCCTGCGACCTCACGCCGGAGACGGCCCGCGAGGGCCACTGTCGTTGCTCCGGCGACACGGTAGTTGTCGTGCCATCAGTCATCGAACAACGGAACGACCGAGTTGGGCCGACCTCGCCGCGGTCCTCCGGACCGCCCCTCGTGCGGCCCCTCCAACGGCAACGACCGTCAGTGCTCGTCGTTGGTAGCTGGTCGCAGGTGCCATTCAGGCCCGTCGTACCGGCTGCTGCCTCGCCTGCCCGGCCATGTTGACAGTGCCCGGACAGGCGCTATAATACGGGAGCTTAACGTACGCGGCAGCGCCTGTGGAGGTTCCAGCGCTGCACTCGGCGAACATAGCACAGCGGCTTGGCGC
>JALGUI010000488.1 GCA_029820915.1 Candidatus Zipacnadia bacterium
GGGGAGCCAGTCGCCCGCCGCCAAGTCAGGCCGCCCTTCACTTGACGGGCGGCCTCTTTCCGTGTGTGCTGAGGCATGCTCGCCCCCGACCACCAGTCCGTCACCAGGGCTTCCTCCTGCCGCGCTACTCGGGGCGCTCCGCGGCCCGTTCGTCAGTGCGTGCCGACCCGAGCAGGAGGGCACGTGGGGCTTGACGCCGAATCTGCGCGTCGGACAGGCGGGTGCCGGGCCTGTAGGCGGCAGACATCCATCTGCTGTGAGCAATACTGGCCTCGATGGGCCCGTTGCGCCGGCGCGGCGGTGCTCGGGCGCCGTGTCCAGCGGTCTCTCCGCCGAGTTCCCGCGCACTTCCCGCGCCGGGCAAGACGTTCGCCACAGCCAAGTGGAGGAGGTCATCTCATGCGGTTGCCGGAGGCGGGTGTTGTCTGGACGTACCCGAACAAGTGTGGTCCGCTCGATGACTTGAAGATCGTCTTTGTCTGGGAGGAGCTGGATGGTCAGCCGGTGACGTTCCAGCTCACAGACGCCGCGCACCAGCAGTACTTTGAGCGGACCGTCACGGCACAGAACGGCAGAGCCGAGCTGGTGGTGAAGCCCGGCGGCGGGCTCGGTGTACACCTCATCACGGTGCGGACGCCCCGACCGGGGGAGACCCCCTACGTGCGGTTCGGGAGCTTCCGCGTCTGCGCACAGACCACCGTGGCCACGGACACTGGGGAGATCGACGAGCTTCTGGCGCTGCTCGAGGAGGGTCTGCGTCAATGCATCGACGTCACCCAGGTCAGCGGCAAGCTCCGCACCTACTACAAGGCCGCCGACAACACCCGACAGAACTTGGCCTATCCGGCGTTCGGCATTGACGGCCTGCGCTACTTCATCCAGGACCTCAAGTCCATGTTCGAGGCCATCTACGACAATCAGTGGCCGGATGGCCGCCTGCCCGACCATGTGTACGGCGACAACTACCCCTCCGCCCGGACCCCGCGCAAGCTCCGCACCTGCATGGCCGACCTCGAAGTCGGCGTGGCCTCCACACTGTGCAGGGCGTGGCAGGCCCACGGCGATGACGAGTGGCTGCGGCAGATGCTCCCGAAGGTCGAGGCCGGCCTGGAGTTCGTCCTCACCGACCCGATGATGTACGACCAGACCCATGGCGCCATCAAGCGCCCGCACACCCTCGACGAATGGGACATTGGCTTCACCGAGGACGGCGAGCAAGCCTACACCGACGAGACGTGCAAGTTCGTGCTCATGCAGGGCGACACCTCACAGCTCCACTTGGCCTGCACGCTGCTGGCCGAGGCCTTCGAGGCCATTGGTGATCCCGTGCGCGCCGGGCACTACCGCCTGCTGCAGACACACTACTACCACCACGGCAACGATCTCTTCTGGGACGGCGTGAAGTACCGCCACCACATCCACCTCGACCCGTTCGACCATGGTGACTTCGACGAGGACGACCAACTGACCATGAGTAACGCCGCGGCCATCACGCGGGGGTTCGCGGATCACGGGCAGGCTGTGTCGATCATTGATGAGCACGTCCGCCGCTGGCAGGACACGGGAGACGCTTTCCCGTGGTGGAGCCTGCAGCCGGGCTACCCGGACGAATTGGGCTACTTCAAGCGCAACTCGGGCGCCTGGACCAGAGGCCAGGGAGAGTACGCCAATGGCGGTCTGTTCCCGTGGGTCGGTGGCGAACTGTGCCGCGGGGCCCTGCAGCATGGTCGGGAGGAGCTGGCGTACCGACTCCTGCGCGATGTCCATGCTGTGCTCAAGCGCGACAATGGCGCGCTGTTCACCTGGTACAACCTCGACGGCACGGCGGCCATCAATGCCCCGCACAACCAGACCAACTACGACCCGTGGGGCTTCAGTCCGTGGGCCACGGCCGTCATCGAGGAACTGGCGGGAATCAAGCCGCAGGGCAAGCTGCTTGAGCACGTCCTCTGCGCGCCTCGCTGGCCGGCGGCGGGCGTCCAGACCGCTCTCGCTACGGCGCACTTCCCGTCCTCGGACGCCTACTTCTCCTATCAGTACCAGCGTTCGGAGGACCGCGTCGGGCTGCACTTCACCGGTACCGGCGAGCACGTCTCCTTCCGCATCCTGCTGCCCGGATGGCAGGAGTGCAGCGCGGTGACGCTCGACGGCGAAGACGCGGAGTTCGAGGTCGAGAGCGTCGAGGAGTCCGTCTACGTGACGGTTGGGGCGGAGATCGAGGGTGTCAGCGGATTGGTCGTTGACCGGTGAGGTGACCTACCGCACAGGATGGTGCGCCGATACGTTCTCGCTGGCTCCTGGCATCGTGGTGTGTCCTGGCGCCGGGCGGCGCCAGGAGGTGGACGCCACCGAATTCGCCGACGTCAATGAGGCCCGCGCGTTCTGGTCTGCCCCCACAAGGTCCTCCTCGCGGATGTGGGGCGGTCCTCGGCTGGTGCTCCGCACCGCCTGGCCTATCGGAAGAGCAGCGTCCCGAAGTTCTCCAGGTCTCGGAAGCCCAGCTCTTGCAGGGGCGCCCAGACGATAAGCTCGTCCCCGAAGCCCCTTCCGGCCGGACGCCCCCGACACAGGCTGAGACGCCAGGTATCCCCGGGCTTGGGGGGATCAACGCTCAGTCCCGCAAAGGGGATCGCCATCTCGACGCTCCACGACTCGCCCTCCGCAATATGCGTGGCGGTCGCCGCTCCGATCTGCGTCGGCCCGGTTTCGCCATATTCCGCCCTGTCATTGGCCGCGCTCACGATGACCTGCCTGAACGTCGTGCCGTCGCCGTTGGCGTCGATCCAGACCTCGATTTCGTCGTCTCCCCACGGCGCGCCGCCCTTGATGAGCGGCTTG
>JALGUI010000489.1 GCA_029820915.1 Candidatus Zipacnadia bacterium
CTACACGGAGCTTGCCGAACTCTTCAAGGTGTTCGCGGTGTCGCTGCTGCTGGGGGCCTTCATCGGCCTGGAGCGCGAGCGCGGGCGCGACCGGCCGCTGGGCATCCGCAGCTTCATGCTGGTCGCGGGCATCGGCACGCTTGCGGCCCTCGTCGCCGAGGAGACGGGCTCGGTGTGGGTCATCCCGGCCGCCCTCGCCGCGCTGGCGGCCCTGCTGGTGATCTCGCACGTGCAGCTCGCGCAGGGCGGGCGCAAGGGCCTGACGACAGAGCTGGCGGGGCTGATGACCTTCGGCCTGGGCGCCCTCCTGTACATCGGCCCCATGGAGCTGGCGGTCGGCCTCGGGGTCCTCACCGCCGCCATCCTGCACTTCAAGCCGCAGCTCCACTCGCTGGCCGACCGCGCGGGCGAGAGGGACATCCTGGCCATGGTGCAGTTCGGCCTGGTGGCCTTCGTGGTCCTGCCGGTGCTGCCCAACCGCGCCTTCGGTCCGTACGATGTGCTCAACCCGCACAACATCTGGCTGATGGTCGTGCTGGTCTCCGGCATCAACCTCGCCGGCTACGTGCTGTTGAAGCTCATCGGCACGCGCTACGGCGGGGTCATCGCCGGGCTGCTGGGCGGGATGGTCTCGAGCACGGCCACCACCTTCAGCTTCTCGCGCCGCGTGCGTGCCGACGTTGACCTGACCCGGCCCGCCGCCCTCGCCATCATCCTCGCCACCGCCGTGACGCTGCCCCGCATGGCCATCGAGATCGGCGTGGTGAACGCGGGCTTCCTGCGCAACGTCGGGCTGCCTCTGGCCATCGTCTTCGCCGCGTCGCTGATTCCCTTCGTGTTCTACTGGCTCACCGGACAGGGCCGGTCGGCGGGCGAAGCGCCGGAGATCAGGAACCCGGTGCAGATCGGCTCGGCGCTGATCTTCGGCGTGGTCTACGGGGCCGTGATCCTGGCGCTCGCCGCCGCGCAGCATCACTTCGGCGCGGGAGGCGTCTACGCGGTCAGCGCGCTGGCGGGGCTGACCGACGTGAACCCGATCACGCTGAGCACCGCGCGGCTGGTCGGGACGGGCCGCCTCGCCGCCGGCCCGGCCGTCGATGTCATCGTCATCGCCTACCTGTCTAACCTCATCGGCAAGGGCGCGCTGGCCGCGATCGTCGGCACGAGGCAGCTCGCCCGCGTCGTAGCCATCGCCTTCGGCTTCGCCTTCGTGGCGGGGCTGGCGGTGATCGTGTTCATGTAGGGCCACCCTCGGATATGTCACTAGTGCTTGGTGGCGGAGGTCCCTGTGCGGCGATCTGTTTCCAACGGCGTGTGCAGGCGAGGGCGCCCGCACTACGATTGGGGTGTCTGTTCCCTCTCGGCGCAGCGATCCGTACGACGGGCGCCCCCGCCTGTCGAAGCCGTTAGCACGCGGCTTTCCGCAAGCAAGCACTCAGGTCGGTATCTCGAGCAAGGAGACAAGCTCCCATGCGAACCCTTCTGATGGGCGCGACCGTCGCGCTCCTGGCGGCCGCCGCCTGGGCGCAGCCGCCGGAGGGCCCCATGACCGTCCGCGTCACCGACGTGGTCGCCGAGGCGTCCGAGACCATCAGCCTGTCGCTCGACGACCTCCCCGCCGCGACCCCCGCCGCCGGGCTTGGCGCGCTCGACATGCGCGCGGCGGTTCGGGCGCAGGCGCGCGGCCCCACGGTGATGGTCGAGGTGACACTCCAGGATCTTCGCGCCGAGGACCGCGCGGTGGACCTCGATGTCACGCTGCCCATGGACTTGACCGGCTGGACCTGGTGGCATGACATCAACGCGTTCGAGCCCATCGACGCGGCGTCACAGTTCGCCGAGCGCCGGTACCCACTGGTGGTGGTGACCTCCAACGCGGGCGGCCTCGCCATGGCCATCGAACCCGACCAGCCCGTTGTCTACGAGCTGCGTGGCGCCGCCGAGGGCCTGACGCTGCACGCGCGGCTCGGGCTCACGCCGCTCGGTGAGGGCGACCTGAAGAGCGCGGCGCATGTGCGGCTCTACCTCTATCCCGTGGACGCCGAATGGGGCTTCCGCGACGCGCTGGCCACCTACTACGCGCTCTTTCCCGCGGCCTTCGAACGTCTGGCGATGGACGAGGGCCAGTGGCTGTTCGCCTTCGAGAATACACGGCTGCCGAACCCGTCGCACTACGCCTACCACGAGGGCGGGCCGGGCGGCTGGCAGTACGACGAGGAGCACGGTATCGGGACCTACCCGTACACCGAGGTGTCCTCGCGCACCGTCACGATGCACCGGCTGCCCAGCGATCGGGAGGACGCCTTCGTCGCGTGGGACGAGTACAGGCAGGACCAGGAGCTGGCCCTCGCCGGCTGGGGCATGCGCGGTGGCGTCGCCGATGACACTGTGGCACGCACCGGCGGCCGCAGCCTGCGCTGCGCCAAGGACGATCCGGGCGCCTGGGTCGGCGCGGTGCAGGACGTGATGGTGGACCAGCAGGCGGCCGAGCCGGTCACCATCTCCGGATGGCTCAAGGCCCAGGACGTCACCGGCGCGAGCGACCGCGAGGTCTCACTCTACGGCGACGTGCTCCTCCAGTCAGGCGAGTGGCTGTTCGGTCAGATCGCGGCCTTCGAGCCCGGCACGCACGACTGGCAGCAGGCGACCTGGACCGTCGAGACCGACCGGCCCGTCCGCATGGTGCGCCTGCACTGCCTGTTCCGAGCGGGGCACACCGGCACCGTCTGGTTCGACGACATCGCCATCACCGTCGCCTCGAAGCCGGGCGAGAACCTTGCGCTGAACCCGAGCTTCGAGGAGATCGGCATCAACCCGAACGTCGCACCCGAGCTTCGAGGAGATCGGCATCAACCCGAACGTCGCCGCCATCGACGCCTACCACGTCGAGGCGTCCGACGGCCATCCGGTGTTCTCGATCCGCACCGACCTGTCGTCGGACGTCAAGCCGACGACTCCGCTGAAGCTGCTGCGTTTCTGCCTCAACCCCAGCCCGTACCTGCGCCGGGCCGAGGGCGCCGAGCTGCCGCCGGGCCCGCGCAGCATCGAGAACTACCTCAGCATGATCGAGAGAATCCCGGCGCTCGATGGCGCCTACATCGACAGCGTGAGCGCGTGGGCGACGCGCGAGCTGGACTACCGGCGCGAGCACTTCTACTGCGTCCGCCACAGCTTCACCTACGACCCGGAGAGCAAGCGCGTGGTCGCCCCCGGGAAGCACTACACCTACGACTTCCTCCACGAACTCGGCGAGGCGCTGCACCCGCTGGGCCGGTGGGTGTTCACGAACATCCACAACACCATGGACACCTTCCTGCTCTACGCGGTCTCGGACGTGCCCGGCATCGAGAGCTCCATCACCAACCATGAGCGCTTTGCCTACATCCGC
>JALGUI010000490.1 GCA_029820915.1 Candidatus Zipacnadia bacterium
AGCAGCAGCACCTCCGGCGGCGTCGCCAGCTCGGCGAGTAGCTCCCGGGTGCGGAACAGGTCCATGCGTGGTGACTGGCGCAGCAGGTGGAAGATGCGCTGGTCCATGCCCACGCGCTGCTCCAACTCCACCGGGTCGCGCCCGCACACGTACTGAACGAGGGTGAGCACGTCCGGGCGGCCGCCCGCGGGCTTGGGCGCCCAGTCGATGTGCGGCGTCTCGACCTCGGTGCTGATCGACGGCAGGAAGCGCAGGGGGTCGCGGGACGCGATGTACTCCTCGAGGTCGATGGTGTCGCCGCCGCGCTCGGCCCCGGCGGGGTCGAAGTCGCCCGGGTGTACCTGCAGCTCGGTCACGCACACCAGCCCCGAGCGCGGCGCGCCGGTGCGCTCGTCGCCCGGCCGGCTCATGCTGAACAGTACCCAGCGCCCGGCGACGCGCACCTGTGGGCTGCTCGACAGCTCCGTGCTCAGCGCCGTGGGCCTGACCTCCAGCCCCGCGCCGCAGTCCCAGGTCACGGCCTCGCGGAAGCTGGTCATGTCGTCTGAGACGCGCGCGGTCACCGCCGGCGGGTGGGCGGCCACGCCGCGCACGGCCGCGACCGAGAAGCCCGAGATCGCGCGGACCGCGCCCAGGTCCACCATCACGTCCGCGCTCTCGCCCGGCTGCGCGCGCCAGCACAGCGTGTTGTCACGCGTCCAGTAGCCGCCGCCCCACTCGCCGTCGGTGAGGATGGTCAAGTCGCTCGCCGCCGTCCGCCCGTAGCTGCGCCGGGTCAGCACCTCGTAGCCCGCGCCGCGGGCGAGGTTGAGGCGCTGCTCGGCCGCTCCCGCTGTCGCGGCGATCAGCCGAACGTCGTCGATCCACAGCCGCGCCGCCTGGCGCTCGGGGTTCATGACCGCGAACATCACGTTGATGGTCGTCGCCTGGCCGGTGTTGAAGCGGGCCTCAACGCGATGCCACTGTCCGTCCGCCGGCGCCGCGATGTTGGCGAGGTCGCCGCCCCAGCCCTGCTCCGAGATCCACACGCGCACGCTGCCGGTCTCGACCTTCATCGAGCACGCGAACCCATGATCGGTGTTCGGCCGCACCTCGACCGCCTGGCACACGCGCGGGAAGCGCACCCCGCCCTCCGGCGCCTCGAAGCGCAGGCTGCGGTCGCCCTCGGCGGCCTCGGCGTCGTCGAGCGCCGCCTCCCAGTCGCCGCCGGAGTTCCAGCGCAGCCCCCACCCGACCGCCTCGCCGACCTCCAGCTCCTCGGGCTCCTCGAACGATGGGTTGGCGATCAGGTTCTCCGGCGCGGCCTGGCGCGAGACGCACATGAGCGTGACGGCGATGGCCGGCCAGCAGCGGAAGCGGCGCATGGCGATGCCCCCGAGAGCGGGTCGCGGTCGGCGCGATGCACGGGCATGTGACCACTTCGCACTGCGGGCGCGCGACTCCTGCGACGGCGCGGCCCGCGCGGGTCTCCCGCGGCGTCGGCGCGAGGTCGGCGGCCGCCACGATCTGGCAAGTATCGGCTCAAGCATGTGAACGCAGGGGCCGATGAAGGCACGGGGGAGAGTGCCATGCGACCTCGTGTCGGCACGTAGTCGGGACGAGATGCTCGCGGTTTCCTGAGCATATCTTGAGGGTTAACGTCCTGACTGTAATCTGCGAGAGAGCATGGCATCCTTGGGCTGTCAGGGGCCTTGAGCGTAGCGCGAGGTAGACAAGAGCCGAAAGCAAGACAGAAAGTTGTTGATTAGAAGTTTCGCATAGCCCTTGACAGGGAATACCCCACGTGTATACTGGACGACGCACGATGGGGCAAAGCAGGTTGAGCGAACGTTGAGACTGACGGCGACGGTCACGGGGGTCCAGGTGGCCCCCCGGGACGTGACTCGCTCGCCCGGCGAACGTCAACCGCGCTGCCCACCGTATGCGAAGCTGCAGTGAGGAGGCGGACAGGATGCGCGACCTGTGGAAGGACGAAGCCGGTCTCACCACCGTCGAGTACGCGCTGCTCCTCGCCTTGGTCGTCGTGGCGGGCATCGCCGCGTGGCAGGGCCTGGGCAACACCGTCGAGAACACAGTGACGAGCTCGGCGGGCACTCTCGCCAACGCCAGCAGCTAGTGCTGGCAGCCCGGCTGAACGTCATGGGATGCGCGACAGTTGGCGTTTCAGCCGGGCCGGACCAAGTTTCCCTGTCCCACAAGTGTGAGGCGCTTGCGGAGACAGGACGTCCAGCCGGCGGTAGGTGAGGGAGCAGCCAACTGCTCCCTCACCTCGTCCCCCCCCCGAACCAACCCAGGGACGGTGTCGCGGGCAAAGCTGCGGACCACGGCGGCCCCGGGAGGGAGCTAGACGGAAGCGGCGGATCACTGTGCCCGCCCCCGACTAACAACAGGACGGCTGCCGAGGCGCACCACGCGCCCACCTTTCCCGGAGGGGCGAGCCCTCCAGAAGGCGATGGCTCGAATGGACAAGGCACTCATCATCGCGAGCATAGTCCTGGCCATCTCAGCCGCCTACACCGATATCCGGTGGGGGAAGATATTCAACTGGCTGACAGTTCCCTTCGCCCTCCTGGGCCTGGTCCTCAACACCGTTGGGGCAGGCTGGGAGGGCTTGCTGCTCAGCCTGGGGGGGATCGCCGCGGGCCTCGGCCTGTGGGTGGTCAGCAACTTCCTGGGCAGAATCCTGGGCGGAGGCGACATCAAGCTGCTCATGGCCTTCGGCGCATTGCTGGGGCCGCTGTTCATGCTCTGGGCCTTCGCCTGGGGAGCGCTGATCGGCGGGGTGATGGCACTCGCCATCGCGATCAGGCGCGGAGTGTTGGGAAGACGGTGCGCCAGATGGGCGCCTCGCTCTACCTGCGCGCCGCCGTCGCCGCACCGATGGAGATCACAGACGGCGCGGGCGAGGTGCGGTTGCCCTACGCCATCGCCCTGGGCGCAGGGGCGCTGGTCACGATCGCCATTCGCACATGGGGTGGATAGCACGCGATCACAGTTCAGGCTGCCTGCCAGGCCGCGGGCGCAACAGCGTCGCGGCGGGCACGGGTCTCTTCC
>JALGUI010000491.1 GCA_029820915.1 Candidatus Zipacnadia bacterium
CCGGCGGGGGATCGCCCTTTCGCCGAGCGATCCGTCACCTGGCGAGCATCCCCAGCCCGAGGTAGGGATACACGTCGTTGATGTACTGCGAATACACGGACCAGACCACGAAGCCGCCGGTATTCAGGTCGCGGCTGATCTGGATCTGGCGAATCGCGCCGACCGGCCCGAGCCCCGTCAGCAGGCCGATGCCCGGGTAGCACGGGACCGTCCCGCCGACGATCTCGAGCTGGCTCTCGGTGAGGTTGCGGAACTGGGCGTCGCTGGCGGTGTAGTTCATCGGGCACACGAAGTCGAGCCAGCCGTTGTCGATCCACAGCTTCCAGTCCTGCCCGACGCTGTCGCGGCAGGCGGGGTAGCTCCGGAAGACCGCGGCCGAGATCAGGCACTCCGGCGCGACTTCGCGCACCTCGTCGTGGACCTCGCGCACCAGGCGCGTGATGTTGTCGCGGCGGAACTGCAGCCACTCGTCCCGGACCGGCCCGTCCGCCAGCACGTCCTCGGGCCAGTTCGCCAGGCCCCTGCCCAGGCGCTCCTCGAACTTGCCCCGGCACACCGCGCAGAAGCAGGTGTTGGCGTCCGGGTAGCGGATGTAGTCGAAGTGGATGCCCGCCACGCCCGGCCACAATGCCGCCTCCACCATGGCCTCACGCTGCAGCTCGACATTCAGGTCATTGGCCGGGCACAGGTTCTCCGTGATCGCTCCCGCTCGGTCAACCTGCAGGCGCCCCTGCGCCCTGAGATCGTCCATGAACTCCGGCGGGGCGTGTCCGCCCGGCCGGTAGTTGGTGATCCAGACGTGCACCTTGATGCCATGCCGCCCGCAGGCCTCAACGCACTCGGTCAGGTAATCGCGCCGGTCCGTGTTGGCGGCCTCCATCGGCACCACGTCGCTGGGATAGGCGGCGGACGCGCCGTGCAGCGCGTTGAGGATCAGGTGGTTGATCCCGGACTCGGCCAGGTGCGCCGCGGTCCTCTCCCACCCCCAGCCCCGGATGCCCTCCGGCGGATGGCACCAGGTGCCGCGGAACTCCGGGATGACGGGGCGCTGGGCGAGGCTGTAGGCCGTCCGCAGTAGCTCTTCCGCCTGATCCGCCTCGGCCGTCGCCTCCTGCCAGCCGCCGGCGTCGAAGGCGGTCATGGCACTCGCCCGGTGCCGCTCGGCCTCCTCGAGCGCCGCGGGCGCGCGCGTTCCGGCGAACTCGGGCAGCGCCCGGACCACCCCGACCGCCTCCTGCCAGCCGCCGTCGCTGACGGACTGCCCGAGCAACGCGAGGCGCCTGGTGCAGGCCCGCCCGCGCAGTTCGGGAACGAAGTGCGCGGCCAGGTTCAGGAGGAGCTTGCCCTTCGCGACACCGTCGTCGCTCAGGATGATGTGCGAGAACCAGGCTCCGCTCTCGGACATGATGATGGCCGGGGCCTCGGTCCTGGCCCCGCTCTCGTCGTGCCACCATGCGGCAACGCGCCCGGTCCCCTCGATGGCGTCGGCATCGATGATCCCCCACGAGCCCTGCGCGACCGATGACGGCGCGCCCTCGGGAGGAGCGCCCTCGAATCGCATCGAGCTGAACTCGCCCGGGAACGCCTGCGAGCGGAATCCCTGCTGACTCACGCCCAGGAGATCGGCGAGGGCGCCGGGCAGGCTGAAGCAGGCGATGAGCTTGCCGCCCGATCGGACGAACCCGGCCAGCACCTCCGCCGTCTCGGCCGCCATCTTGCCTGCGTACGGCAGCAAGACGAGTCGAGTGCCCGCCAACACGTCGGGCGCCAGCTCCAGCGTGCTGACCGTCGGCAACGGCAGGCCCGCCTCCTCCAGCAGTGCGCCGACCGTGGCCGCGTACTTGGTCGAGGCGCGCTGTTCCCGGCGATCGTCCTCATACTCCTGGACCACGATGAGCGAGGCGTCCGCCGTTTCCTCGATGGCGAAGTTGGCCAGGTAGAGCACGGCGTCCTCGCGCTTCATCACCCACGGGCTCATGCGCAGGGCGCTCACGTTCGACCACCCCGCCGCGGGCTTGTCCACGTAGAAGCTGCTCTTCGGGATGCGGACGCGGCACCAGGCGCCCTCCTCCCTCGGGTACCACTGCGCGCCGTACCACCCGTCGCCGCTGCGGATGTAGAGGTGGGCGTGACTGATGGCCGCCAGGTTCTCGGCGTAGATGTCGAAGACGACGGCCGTCGCCCGCTGCAGGTCCAGCTCGATCTCGTAGTCCCACACGGCGCGAGGAATGCTCGTCCCCTCGAAGTTGCACCGCATCCTGAGCACCGGTCTGCCGTCCACTACCAGTGGCTCGACCGGCGCGGTGCTCTGCTTCGCGATGCGCGCGCCCTCGTCGTCGATGGCACTCGACGCCCGCCAGGCCTCGGCCGCCGCCTCGGCGCTGTCGTGGGCGAGGATGTCCAGGACGCGGAGCCCGGGCATCGGCTCGGGAGGGGGTGGCACCGCGACCGCCATCCGGCAACACAGACCACACGCCGCCCACAGCATCCACCCAAGCGGCCGGTGCATCCCGCGCGTCCATCTCCTCAACATGCCGGCGCCTCCCTGCCGCGCGCCACTGCGCACCTCCTGCCCCGACTGCTTCCCCGTCCTGCTCGCCCATGCCTGCGTGGCTCGCCCGCCGACCGCCCGAGGCGCAGGTGTCGGTGGCGGACCGGCGAAGCCACGTGAGGGCGCCCCGACTCAGGCTGTGGGGCGTACCGAGCCGGACAAGCGCCGGGCTCGACGGAGGAGGAGATCATGGCTACTGTCCTCGCGGTGCTCACCAGCGGACGTCGCGGCGGCTTCACGTCTCAGCTCCTGGAGCGCGCGGT
>JALGUI010000492.1 GCA_029820915.1 Candidatus Zipacnadia bacterium
GGCACGCCGGCGAAGCGCAACCACGCAGAGAGCTTCAGCCGGAGGTGTTTGCCATGCGCCGCACCATCGCCCTGTTCGCCTGCGCGGTCGTGCTCTCGTCCGTCGCCATGTGCCAGGACTTGCCCATGCGCGAGTTCGCGTACCACGAGGGCTTCGAGGCCGGGGACGATCCGGTCGAGTTCTGGGTGAGCAATGGCGAGTACGAGGTCAACTTCAAGGGCGTCACCGACGAGCGCGCCTTCGAGGGCGAGCGCTCCTTCAAGCTCGACGTGAGCCTCACGTCGGGCAGCTACTTCTACTGGCATGTGCCGGTCCGCCTCCCCGCCGAGGGCGACCTGACCTTCTCGGCCAGGATCTACGTCGATGAGGGCAGCAACGCGAAGGCGGGGCTGGGCCTCAACTGGTTCTTCCCGCCCACCCACCACTCGGGCTGCGGGCCGTTCGAGAGCTACGGTGAGCCGACCGGGGAGTGGAAGCTCATCGAGGCCGACCTCGGCGACGTCGGCGTGCAGAGGGCCAACGGCGTAATGCGGGGGTGGGTGGCAGGGGGTGGCGGGGAGTACGTCGGGGTCTACGTGGACCGCTGGGGGATCTTCATCGGTGGCCGCCCCGGCCAGCGCGCCGTCATCTACGTCGATGACGTGCGCATCGAGGGCCAGGTCCCCGAAGAGGAGCCCTATCAGGCGCTCATCGCCGAGCGCTGGGAGCCGTTCGAGGAGGCGTGGAGCCAGCGGCTGACCGAGTGGCAGGGGCGCCTCGATGCGGCCGAGCAGCGACTGGCGGACCTCCCCGGCCTGCCCGAGCAGCTTGCCGCCGCCGAGGACGCGGTGACCGCCGCCGCCGAGCGTGCGCGACAGAGCGTCGAGGCCCTGGCGGGATCCGGCTACGCGCGGCCCCAGGAGGTGGATGCGCTGGAGGGCGACCTGCGCATGGCCGAGCTGGCGCCGGTAACGCTCGAGCGGATCGCCGCGGCCGCCGCGGGCGACAGCCCGCTCGCAGCCTTCCCCGTGCGGGCCATCAGCAACGCCCGGATCCTGCCGAGTGAGTTCGCGGTGCCGATGCTGGACCAGGAGGACGTAGCGATCTCGGCCTGCCGGGGCGAGTACGAGACCGGCAGCTTCGTGGTCCTGCCACTCGAGGACGTCAGCGGGCTGCTCGTGACGCCCACCGACCTGACCTGCGCGGCCGGGACGATTCCGGCCGACGCGGTGGACGTGAAACTCGTGAAGGTGTGGTACCAGGCCGGGCGAGGCATCCACGACCTGAGCGGTCGCATCCTGGTGCCTGAGTTGCTACTCAACGACGATGCGCTGGTGCGCGTGGACGAGGCGGCCCAGCACAACTACCTGCGCAGCACGGGCGTGGACGGCCAGGAGGACTACGTGCTGTGCAGCGGCGAGGACAGCGCGGTGCTCGAGGGCGTGCGGCCCATCGACGCGGACACGCTGCAGCCGCTCGATCTTCCGGCCATGCGCCTGCAGCAGTACTGGGTCACGCTGCGCGTCCCGGAGGGGGCGGCCGCCGGGGAGTACGCGGGGACGCTGCAACTGTCAACGGCCGACGGCGCCGCGGCCCAGATTCCGCTGACCGTGGATGTCCACGAGTTCGACCTGGCGCCCTCGCCTCTGATCTACTCCGTCTACTACCGCGCCAAGCTGGCTGAGGACAACCAGCCCACCATCACCTCGGAGATGCGCTCCGAGGAGCAGTACCTCGCCGAGATGCGCGACATGGCCGCCCACTCGTGCCTCTACCCCACCATCTACCAGGGCTATCACGAGGAGCTGCTGCCGCGGGCGCTGGAGCTTCGCGAGGAGGCCGGGCTGCCGAGCGACTACCTGTTCACGCTCGGCACGTCCACCGGCGCGCCGCAGACCGAGGCGGAGATCGCGGCGTTGCGCTCGCGCGTGCGCGACTGGCTGGCGATGGCCGAGCGCTTCGGCTATGAGCAGATGTACATCTACGGCATTGACGAGGCGCGCGGCGAGCGGCTGGCGGCGCAGCGGGCGGCGTGGCAGGCCGTGCACGAGGAGGGGGCGGGTACCTTCGTGGCCTGCTACTACGCAACTTTCGAGGCCATGGGCGACCTGCTTGACATCGCCGTGCTCGCCGGCGGGCCCGACCCGGAGGAGGCCGAGAAGTTCCACGGCGTCGGCAGCAGGGCTTTCACCTACGCCTTTCCGCAGGTAGGCCCGGAGGAGCCGGAGACCTTCCGGCGCAACTTCGGCCTCGTGCTGTGGCGGGCGAACTTCGACGGCGCCATGGACTACGCCTACCAGCACGGCTTCGGCCACGTGTGGAACGACTTCGACAGCGACCGCTACCGCGACCACAACTTCACCTACCCGACCGTCAACGGCGTGGTGGACACCGTCCAGTGGGTGGGCTTCCGCGAGGCGGCGGATGACACGCGCTACATGGCGACGCTGCTGGCGGCCATCGAGGGGGCCCACGCACCGGCCCCGGCCGCGGCCGCGCGGGACTTCGTGGACGGGCTCGACCCGCAGCGCGATCTGTACGAGGTGCGGGCGGAGATGGTCGCGCACATCCGGCGGTGCCTGGGGCTCGGCGGGGGCGGGCCCCACCCCTGAGTCGGCGGCCTGGGGTGTGACCGATCTCAGTATGTAGACCGCCACGGCCAACGGCTTCCTCACCCCCTCCGGCTGCTGCGCAGATCCCTGCCCCTCTCCCTGTGCGGAGCTCCCCTCCGCCGGGCGGAAGAGGGAAGTGCTATCTGGCTGGTCGCTTCTTTGCTGCTGCTGCCGTCATGTGGGACAGGCATTCCTGCCTGTCAATGCCGTCAGGCAGTGTCGT
>JALGUI010000493.1 GCA_029820915.1 Candidatus Zipacnadia bacterium
GCGGCGCGACCTGCGGCCGGCGCTGCGCGCCGGTCTCCGTCCGCGCCGCTGCGCCGTCGGCGCTCACTGAGGTGAGCGCCTCCTGCGCCCGCGGGCGCAGGAGGGTCGGCACTTGACGGCGCCGCCCCGTGCGGTAGTTGGGAGTTAGGTTGACACCGAGCCCCGCCGAGTTGTGCGTGATGCGCAGGCAGCCAGGAACGGAGGCACCGGGATGACACGCACGTGGGTGGTACCGGTCTCGGCTATCGTCATCGGAATGGTCCTGACCGGGCCCTCGTCGGCGCAGGAGCCGGCGGGCGACGTGGCGGTGCACGATGGCGGCGCGAAGGTGAGCCGGGCCACGTGGGAGTGCACGCCGGGCCACGAGGTGCGCAAGCATCGCATCACGCTCGATTCGGGCGCCGTCCGCTACACCTTCATGGTCTCGGGATGCCTCGACCCGAGCCACGGCGATCAGCACCCGTGCAACGAGGGCACCTTCGGCATGCCCGACCCGTCCCTCGCGAACTGGTACTGGGGCGGCTTCATGAAGGTGCTCGTGAACGGCACGAACGCGACGCTCTACCAGGCCGAGGAGCCGCGCGTTCTGGAGACGGGCGCCCGCGGCCTCATCCAGATCGTGTGGGCTCACCCGGCCGCCGACGTGGGCCTGCGGCTGATGATGCTGCCCGCGGGCAATCACGTGCTGGCCGAGCTGGTGTGGCGGCCCCGAGCGGACGCCGCCGTCGAGACGGTCGCCCTGCGCCTGACCTGCTACCCGAGCTTCTTCACCACGGCGCGGCAGCGCACCGGCGAGCGACACTGCCGCACGCCTCGCGTGGACATGGCCGAGGGCCAGCCCCTCAAGCTGGTCCCCGGCGAGGACGCCTGGCTCTACTACTACGACCGCGTCTTCGACGTGGCGAACGGCGAGGGCGATGGGCCGTGCGCGGTGCTGCTCGACCCCTCGGCCGTCACGGCCGGCAGCGTGTCCATCGGCGGCTACGCGGTCACCACCGCCGTGGACCTGGACCCCGAAGCCGGTCGGACTCGCCTCGCCCTCTACGACTTCACCGGCCTGAGCAACGCCGATGCGGGGGAGTACATGGAACAGCACGCTGCCGACGACCAGGCTCGTCTGGCCGAGATGGACTTCCGGCCGGGGCCGGTGCGCGGGCTTGACGTGGCGGAGTTCACGGCCGAGGTTACCGGGCTGCTCGCCGCGGCCGCCGAGGACGGGGAGGCCCTCAAGCCGCAGGTCGATGAGCTGCTGGCCCGCATGGCCGAACTCAAGCCGGCGGCCGATGAAGGCGACTGGACGGCCGAGGCGGACCTGGCCGAGCTGCTGTTGCGATCGCCCGACATCCTCTGGAAGCTGAAGGCCTTCGCGGTGCTGAACCGGCAGTGACGGGGCCGGCGCGCCCTCCGGGAGCTAGGGCTCACGCGCCACCAGCATCCTGAGCGAGTGCCCCGGCACGGGCAGGGCAAACTCGCCGCCATCGGTCGCCACGGCCTCGCCCGTCACGCCATCCGTGACCGTCACGTCGCCGGCGAGCCCCAGCGCGGGCCAGTCCACCGACAGCGTCGCCTCGCTCGGCTCGGCCGACAGGTTCGCCACCGCCAGCAGGACGCCGCCCGGCCTGCGCCACGCGCTGACCTCGACGCCCTCGGGACCGCGTTCGATCAGCGACCGGTTGGCCCAGTAGGGCACGAACTCGGCGCCGTCGGCGACGCCGAACGCCTCCCAGACCTCGTCGAACTGCATGCGGGCGGTGCCGTTGTGGAAGGCCGGGAAGATGAGCACATCGTGCAGGAAGGTCAGCGCGCACATGTTGACCGTCGGCTCGGTGGGGATGTGGTCGCCGCGGTGCCAGAGCTCGGGCAGGAAGTGGGGGACCGGGCCGAACTGCCTGCCGGTGAACTGCGCGCGCATCTTGTCGAGCGGAATCAGCCCGATGTAGTCGCCCTGCACGGTGTGGGCGTACTGCTCGCCGTCGAGCAGGTGGTCGGCGAAGGCGGTGATGGGCAGGCAGATGGCGTTGCCTGACATGTGCGCCATGATGTGCGAGCGCGGCATGCGCTCGTGGAACATCTGGTAAGTGCGCTTGGCCAGCTCGCGGTACGCGAAGATCGGGTAGATCGGCTGCAGTTCGCCGGCGTCGTCCAGGTAGCCGCAGCCATGTGAGGCGTTGTAGCACTTGCCCGGCCAGGCGAGGTCGTAGTACAGGCCGTCGATGCCGAACTCCTCGACGCCCTGGTAGAAGTTCCAGAGCTGGAACTCGAGGAAGCTGGAGGCGGGGCATACGTTCGCGTGGGTGTAGCTGGTGGGCCCCGCGGTGCGCGCGCGCGTCCACTGGTCGGCGTAGTACACGTACTCCGGCTGGTTCGTGGCGGTGTCGCCGAGGAAGGTGTACACCAGCAGCGGGTTGCCGCGCTCTCGCTGGCGCGCGATCAGGTCGGGCTTCTCGCGCAGGTTGGTCGGCACCACGCCGAAGTACGCGTTGTCCGTGGCGATGGCCGCGATACGCGCAGTCCACTGGCGCCAGTCCTCCGGCCGCGGCCGCACCGGCCCGGCCTGCAGGCCGAAGGTGTAGGTGACCGGCCCGTTGATCTGCCGCGGCGCGCCGACCATGGTGATCTGCATCGCGACCGCGTCGCCCTCCCGTGCGACACGGATCGGCTTGCCGTCCGCCGGCGGCGTCCAGCCGACCGGGCCCTCGCTGAACCAGACCATGCCGCGATCCTCGTCGCCGAGCCACACGAAGGGCAGGAAGTCAGACTCCCACGCCTCCTCAGGCCGCGCGCCGTAGCGCTCGTCGGCCGGGCTGCCAGGGAGACGGCTCCTTCGGGGCTCAGGGCTAGGTCGAAGCGCATCATGCCGTCGTACTCGACGGTGGTCAGGCACTCGACGGCCAGGTCGCCGGCCCGGCCGCGCGCCCGGATCTGCACGTCCTTGCCGACAGCGCGCAGCTCGGGTCCGGCGGCGTCCCACTCGATGGCGTGTCCGCCGGCGAGCAGCTCCAGCGCGACCGCCCCCGCCAGGAGCGCTTCGCCCCGCGACACCACCTGCTCGGGCAGCCCCGACGCGCCAAAGGTATACTCCCGGCCCCAGCAGCGCACCGTGTGGCCATCGATCTCCAGCGGCGTGAACGGCTCGGGGACGGTGTCGGTCATGCCAATGGTGTTGCCCAGCCAGGGCGAGGGATCAGGAATCACCACCGTCTGCACGGCCTCGCCCAGCACCTCGTCGTCCGCACCGCGGGCCTCGGCGGACAGCGCATACTCACCCGGCGGCAGGCCTTCGACGGGCAGTGTCAGCGTTACCTGGCGCGCGTTGGCGGCGGCCTGCGCGGAGGCGTGCACCGTCCCGTCCGCGCCGGTGAGGCTGCAGGCCACGCTGCTGCCCCCGAACGCTCCCAGCGGCAAGCCCGACAGGTCGTAGGCCACCGTGAGAACCTCGACGCCGACGAAGTCGAGGGGCAGCGCGCTGATGACCGGCCACGGCGTGACCGGCATCCGCCCGGAGGCGTACTGCACGCGCCAGAACGCGCGCGTCGTCAGCCAGAGCGAGACCTCGTCCACCTGCGCGGGCACGTCCGGCCCGCGGATCGTGCGCTCGGCATGCAGCGTGTCGGTCTGCCCGGCCGCCACGGTCACGGGCAGCGCCGCGTGCCG
>JALGUI010000494.1 GCA_029820915.1 Candidatus Zipacnadia bacterium
TACCTCGGCGTCCATGGCGGCGACTGGCGCGTCGCCTGGGACCGCTACCGGGACTGGCTGCGCACCTGGCAGCAGCCGATGGTGCCGCGCAGCGACTGGTTCCGGCGCGTGTGGAACTTCCGCACCTCGTGGGTCAAGTTCTTCAAGGGCGATACCTGGATCGACCCCGACACCGGGCGGTACCGCACGCAGGAGATGATCGCGCGGGACACCGAGCTGTTCGGGCCGGTGGACATGAACCACTTCTTCGACTGGCGCCAGTCCGAGGAGTACGGGCGCTGGGGCGACTACAACCACTTCGACGAGATCGGCGGCCTCGACGCCTTCCGGCAGATGATCGCCGACCACCACGCGGCGGGCATCCGCGTCGGCCTCTACCTGGACGTCTACCTGTGCTCCAAGAAGTCCGAGATCGGGCAGGCGCACGGCGAGGAGTGGGCGGTCAAGCGCCGGGATGGGACCTTCACCGACGGCTACTCCACCCCCGAGGACCCGGTGTGGAACATGTGCGTGTGGCACCCCGGCTGGCGGGATTACCTGTCAACGCGCTGCGCCGAGGTGGCCCGGGAGACCGGCTGCGACGGCGTCTACATCGACGAGGGCGGCACCGACGCCCGTAACTACTGGTGCTGGCGCGACGACCACCCGCACGAGGTGCCGGGGTCGCGCCAGACCGGCTTCCTCGAGCTGTGCCGCGAGACGCGCGAGAAGTTGCCCGAGGGCACGGTGCTCTACACCGAGTTCGCGCCCGCGGACATCGTCATCCCCTACATCGATGGGGGCTACATCACCGCGATGGGGCGCTCGGACTTCCAGATCTGCCCCGGCTTCACTCACATCCACCGCTTCGCCTTCCCGGACTTCAAGCTCATACCCATCAGCAGCCGCGGGAGCATCTCCTTCGGCATCTGGGATGGCAAGCGCTACTCGGTGTTCAACGGGCTGGCGGTCTACAGCCTGTCATGGGGTCACGATGACGAGGCCTTCCCGCTGATCCGCAAGGCAACCGCCCTCCTGCGCGCGCACGAGGACGCGTTCCTGACCATGGAGCCGGAGATGTTCGTGCCGACGACGGCGGAGGAGGTCTACTGCAACCGCTTCCCCGGCGACGAGGAGACGGTCTGGACGCTGTGGAACGGGCGCTGGCAGAGCTACAGCGGGCCGGCACTGCGCGTGCCGCACGTGGCGGGCGCGAGCTACCGCGACCTGTGGAACGACCGCGAGCTGACGCCGCGCATCGAGGATGGACACGCGATTATCGAGGTGGACCTGGGCGCGCGGAACATCGGGGTGGTGGCGCAGGCGCGGGGGTGAGCGGTGTCGTTCGGAGGGGCCGCACGCAGGCAGGATGCGCAGCATCCTGACAAGGTCGGCCCAACACTCGACGTGCGAACGATCACGACCGTGTCGGGCCGACCTCGGTGCGGTCCTTCGGACCGCCCCTCGTGCGGCCCCTCCATCACCGCGATCGGGGCTCGGGGCGCTCCGGACTGCGAGGAAGCCGTGCCGCTCACACCTCAACCGAGTAGATCACCCCATCCTCGATCTCGATGCGCAGGCTCACCACGTCATAGCGGTACTCCTCGCTCGTCTTCCCGCCGTCCCAGGTCAACACGTGGCGCTGCGAATCGCCGGTGACGGGCAGGCACGCGTTCAGCTCGAAGCCCGGTAGCGGTCGGCCGTAGGGGTCGCGCAGCTCGGCCTGCAGCCGCCCCCGCACGTCGGCGTCCACCGTGATGCGCTCGGCGCTCTGGTTGAAGCGGGCGAGGGTGAGGGCGCCGATGGCGCGGTCGGTGGTCGCCAGGCCCGCGAACCGCCCCTTGGGCGCGTCGGCCACGAAGGTCCCCTGCCGCTCCTCGGTCACGCCCTCGGGGAGCTTGCCGTTGTGCAGCCGGTTGCCGCCGCGGTACAGCAGTCGCCAGCGGTCGCCCAGGTCGATGAGTCGATTCGTGGCGTAGCAGGACATGCAGTCAATCTCGTCGATCCCGCCGCGCGGCACCCAGCCCCCGCGCAGCGGCCGCCAGCTCCAGGTCCATCGTCTGCTCCCAGCAGCGGTAGTGCCCGAGCATGCCGATGTTCCAGGCGGCATCCGGCTGGACCGCCAGATAGTAGAACTCCTGGTGCAGCGGGTCGTGCTCGTCGGCGAGGATGAGCATCTCCGGGTCGGACCACGTGACGGCATCGGTGCTCTCGCGCCGGTGGATGGTGCGCAGCACGCGCGGGGCGTTGTCGTGGGGTGTCACGCGGTGGGTAGCCTCGTCAACGGGCATCAGCCACACGGAGTACATCTCGAAGCGCCGGGTCAGCTCGTTGTAGTACACGCTCGTCGCGTCGTTCGAGCGCAGGCGCTTGGCCGCCATCCAGTCCATGGTGCGCTGGTGGGCGAAGGTGTCCTCGGCACCGGCGTCGGTCAGGCCCGCCACCCAGGCGTTCTGGCCCAGCTCGCAGTCGGACGGATGCATTACCGCCGGCCGGTTGACGTCGGTGACGCGCCAGCGGACGCCGTCCTCGCTCTCGGCCGGCACGTAGCGGGCGTAGCCGACGTCATGGGCGTGCCACCACGACCACATCAGCCACGCGCCGTCCGGCGTCAGCACCACCTGCGGCTGGGTGCAGCTCCCCTCGGGCGGCATGCCCTCGATCTCGATGCGGTTGGTATCGGCGCCACTCACCTCAAGCTGGCCCAGCAGCGGCTTGTCCCAGGTGATACCGTCGGCGGACTCGGCCAGGGCGAGGCCGAAGGCCCTCTCCCCGGTCGGGCAGCGCCCCGAGTAGTAGCAGCGCCAGCCGCCGTCGGGCATCTCGACCACGCTGCCGGCGAAGACCGAGGCCTGATCGAGCTCCCGGTCCGGCCGCGGCCAGTCCACCAGCCCGAGCTTCGTAACCGGCCCGTAGGCCAGGTGCAGCCCGTGGCACGCCTCGAGGTCCTGCTCGTCGTAGAAGAACACGCGCCGCGACATGTTCGAAGCCTCCTTGCCACTACCTTCGCGTCGGCTCGCTCCGGGCAATTCCCGTGCGGGGGAAAGATTCCTCGGCGCCGGCGGCGAACTCGCCCGCCGGAGATTGCCTGCGGTCGTGAGGCGAGACGGGGACGGAGGCCAGGCTCTTGAGGCCAGTCAATCCGCAGCACTTCTACGTGACCGACTGGGCCGCCGCGGATCCCGCCTGCGTGGCGCGCATGGAGACGATGATGGCGGGCTTCGGCCGCGATCCGTCCGAGGTGCGCGTCATCGGCGAGGACGACATCGAACCGCTGGTGCGCGAGAACGACTGGGTGGACCTGAACATCCGCCAGGGCCGCCTGCCCTTCACCGGCGATCCGGATGTGGTCTTCAACGCCTTCCGGTGGCCGACGCCGGAGGAGACGCAGGCGACCATCGACCGCCACTCGATCTTGCGGGAGACAACGAGCTACACGCACATCTTCATGCGCATGCTCTACGGCTGCATGGACCCCTGGCACTTCGAGGATGGAGCCGCCAAGCGCAGCCGCGATGTCTGCTGCTGGTCGCTGTACGACTTGCACTCGGCGTACGGCTGCTTCCACAAGTGCCGGTACTGCCGGCGCGGCCGCGTGACCACGCTGATGCTCAACATCGAGGAGTTCCTCGAAGCCGTCGATCGCCTCATGGCCGACAACCCCTGGCAGAAGGTCTTCCGCTACGACGTCGAGACCGACTGCCTGATCCTCGAGCCCGAGTACGGCATGTGCCGGGCACTGGTCGAGCACTACGCGCAGATCGACGACCGCTACGTCATCCTGTTCAGCAAGAGCGACAACGTGGACTTCCTGCTCGACCTCGAACACAACGGGCACACGATCATGCTGTGGACGCTGTCCACGCCGACGGTCAGCCGGGAGATCGAGATCGATACCGCGACGACCGAGGAGCGCATCGAGGCCGCGCGCAAGTGCCAGGAGGCGGGCTACACCGTTCGCTTCAAGATGAAGCCCATCATCCCCGTGCGCGACTGGCGCGGCGAGGCGACGGAGATGTTCGAGAAGCTCTTCGCCGCGGTCGAGCCCGACAACCTGAGCATGGAGATGCTGTTCTTCGACTCGGTCGATGAGCTGGAGGAGCTCTTCGACATGGAACTGTTCGAGCCGGCCTTCATCGACATGATGCGGGCGCACGAGGCGTCCGGGAAGATGACCGACCGCTCGCACCCAATGCCGGACGACTTCCGCGAGGAGGTCTACCGGCACTACGCGGGGGAGGTCCGGCGGCTGAGTCCACACACGCGGCTGTCGCTGTGCGCCGAGACCCAGGAGATGTGGCGGCGGCTGGGCCCGGTGCTCGGGTGCAGCGAGACGAGCTTCGCCTGCAACTGCAGCCCGATCGCGGTGCCGGGGCTGCGCGCAGAGCAGGTGCGGACGACGGAGGATGGGTACGCGGAGATCGTCTAACCGCCGACCGGCGGTCCAGGCGGGGCGCCTGGACTCCAGGGGGGGAGTCCGCGCCGAACGGCGGTCCAGGCGGGGCGCCTGGACTCCAGGGGGGGAGTCCGCGCCGAACGGCGGTCCAGGCGGGGCGCCTGGACTCCAGGGGGGAGTCCGCGCCGAACGGCGGTCCAGGCGGGGCGCCTGGACTCCAGGGGGGAGTCCGCGCCGACCGGCGGTCCAGGCGGGGCGCCTGGACTCCAGGGGGGAGTCCGCGCCGACCGGCGGTCCAGGCGGGGCGCCTGG
>JALGUI010000495.1 GCA_029820915.1 Candidatus Zipacnadia bacterium
AGGTCAGCTTCGTGCGCGACTTCGTGGACCGCAACGACTACGCAGCCGGCTACGTCTACAACTTCGAGGAAGGCGCGGCCTTCACGATCCCGCACCACGTCTACGTGCAGCGCCAGTCGCCGACGGTGCTCGATGTGGCGACGACCGCGCCCGCGGGGGTGTCCGTGCAGCAGTAGCCGCGCACATCTCGGACGACGGTGGTGACGGCGATGGTCCGGTTGCTGGCGCACACGGGCGTCATTTTGCTGCCGCTGGCCGCAGGAGCGGCGTGGGCGCAGGTGCCCGATGGCTGGTTTGAGTTCCCGATCGCCATCCCGGCGGCGGGCAGCGTGGTCGATGTTTCGGCGCTCAATACCAGGCCCGCCGGGGCGTCGGGCTTCGTGACGGTGCGCGATGGCGTCCTGGTCGATGGTCGTGGTGAGCGCATCCGTTTCGTGGGGACGAACCTTACCTTCGCCGACGCCTTCCCGGACAGGGAGCTGGCGCCCGAGATCGCGCGGCGCATGGCGGCGCTGGGCATCAATGTGGTGCGCTTCCATCACCTGGACAACCAGTACCGCCCGCGCGGAATCTGGGACCCGGACTATCCGGACTTCCAGCACATGGACGCCGAGCAGCTCGACCGCCTCGACTGGATGATCTACCAGCTCCGCGAGCACGGCATCTACACGAACCTGAACCTGCACGTGTCGCGCTGGTTCAACGAAGCCGATGGCTTCCCGAATCGCGAGGCGCGTCCCCACTACGATAAGGGCCTCGACAACTTCGAGCCGCGCATGATCGAGCTGCAGCAGGACTACGCACGCGATCTGCTCACGCACGTGAACCCGTACACGGGTAACGCCTACGTGGACGAGCCGTGCGTGGCCTTCGTCGAGATCACCAACGAGGACAGCGCCCTGAGGTATGCGCTGGGCGACGAGTTGTACCGGCTCCCCGAGCCCTATGACGCCCTGCTGCGCGGGCTGTGGGTGGACTGGCTGCGCGAGCGTTACGCCGACACCGAGGCGCTGCAGGTCGCGTGGGACGAGGGCTCGGAGCCCCTCGGCGAGGAGATTCTGCGCAACCGCGACTTCGCCGATGGCACCGCCGAGTGGGTGCTCGAAGCGCCCCCGCCCGCGCAGGGGCTGCTCGAGGTGGTCGATGACCCCGAGCATGGCCGCGTGATGCACGCGCAGCTCACGCAGGTGGGCCTGCAGCCGTGGCACTTCCAGGTGCATCAGGTCGGCCACACCATCGAGGACGGGCGACTCTACACGGTCAGCTTCCTGGCGAAGGCCGAGCCGGCGCGCAGGATCTCGGTCAACGTGCGCTACGACGTCGCCGACTGGCGCATGGTCGGGCTCAACGAGTCAGTCGCCCTGACGCCTGAATGGCAGCGCTTCAGCTTCACCTTCCGCGCGCGCGAGCCGCTGCCCGAGCACACGCGCCTGAGCTTCAACAACATGAACGTGGTCGGCGACGTGTGGTACGCCGACATCTCGCTGCGGCCCGGCGGTACGCTGGGGCTGCCCGAGGGCGAGAGCCTGGAGGCGGGCACGGTCACGCTGCCGCCGCACTCGGCAACCGCGCAGGCGCAGGCCGACTGGTACGCCTTCGTGATGGAGCTGGAGCGGCGCTACACGCTGGGGATGTATCGCTTCCTGAAGGACGAGCTGGGCCTGCACGCGCTGGTGACGAACACGCAGGCGACCTACGGGGGCGTCGGCGGCATCCTGCGCGAGTCGCGCATGGACTGGCTGGACGTGCACGCCTACTGGGAGCATCCGCGCTTCCCCGGGCGGCCGTGGGACGGCAACAACTGGAACATCCCGAACACGCCGATGACCGCGGCGCTGGGCCGCGATCGGCTGACGTCACTGTCGGGCTACCGCTTCGCGGGCAAGCCCTACACGGTCAGCGAATACAACCACCCGGCGCCGAATGACTACCGCGCGGAGTGCATGCCCATGCTGGGCGCCTGGGCGGCGCTGCAGGACTGGGACGGCGTCTACCAGTTCTGCTATGGCGCGCATCCGGATGACTGGGCCACCTCGGCGATCACCGGCTACTTCCAGATGGTGGGCGATCCGGCGAAGGTCGCGATGTTCCCGGTGGCGGCGAACCTGCTGCGCCGCGGCGACGTCGCGCCGGCGGCGGGTGAGCTGACGCTGCGGCTGCCCGAGGCGCGTGTCGCCGAGCTGGTGCGGGACGACGGGCGCGGGATGGCGGGCCTCTGGGGCGAGGTCGGCGTCACGCCGGAGATGGCGCTGAGCAATCGTCTGGCGGTCGCCTGGAGCGACGATGATGAGGTCACGCTGGACGGCCGGCCGGTTTCCGCCGATGGGCAGGTGCGCTGGTCGGCGGCGGAGGACGACGGCGGCGTGTTCATCGTGGACACGGAGCGGACGAAGGTCGTGCTCGGGCCGATTGCCGGGCGGACGGTCGACCTGGCGGGCGTGCGCTTTGAGATAGGGGAGACCTCGAACGGCTATGCGGCCATCGCCCTGACCAGCATGGATGGGCTGGCGCTCGCCGAGTCGGGGCGCATGCTGCTGGTGGCGATGAACCGCGTCGAGAACCAGGGGATGGGCTGGGATGAGGAGCGTACGACCGTCGGCCGGGGGTGGGGGCGCGGCCCGGCCATTGCGGAGGGCGTGCCCGTCACAGTCACGCTGACCGAGCGCGAGGGGCTGTCGGCCTGGGCGCTGGACGTCGAGGGCCAGCGCGGGGCGTCGGCGCAGATGGACGGCGGCGCGCTGCGCCTCGGCCCGCAGCACCGCACGGTGTGGTACGAGATCGCGACGCAGTGACGGAGGCGGGACCA
>JALGUI010000496.1 GCA_029820915.1 Candidatus Zipacnadia bacterium
GCTGCGCTGCACCTCGAGATCGACCGCCGAGCGGAGACGCGCGGCGGCTCGACCGTAGGCACGATCTTCTTCGGCGGCGGCACCCCGACGATCTACGAGGCGGATGAGCTGGCGCGGCTTCTCGGCGCAGTCCGTGGGCGGGCAGGGGGGGCCGCGCCTCCGTACGACACCGGCGATCGTCCACCGCAGATCGAGATCTCGATCGAGGCGAACCCCGAGACCGTCGATGAGCGAAAGCTGCGTGATCTGCGCGAGGCGGGCTTCAACCGCCTCAGCCTCGGCGCGCAATCCTTCGATGACGACGAGCTGGCGATGCTCGGCCGTGGGCACAGCGCCGCGCAGACCGAGCGCGCCGCGCGCGACGCGCGCACCTGCGGCTTCACGAACCTGTCGCTGGACCTCATCTACGCCCTGCCCGGGCAGACCGTCGAGGGCTGGCGGGCTACGCTCGAGCGCGCGCTGGCGCTCGAACCCGATCATGTGTCCGCGTACGGGTTGGAGTTGGCGGAAGGGACGCGGCTGCGCGAGCGTGTCGAGGCGGGGGAGATCACGCCGGTGGGCGAGGGCGAGCACCTGGCCATGCGCGAGGTGACACGGGAGCTGTGCGAGCAGGCGGGCCTGCAGCGCTACGAGATCTCGAACTACGCCCGCCCCGGCCGCGAGTGCCGACACAACCTGACGTACTGGCGCAACGAGCCCTACCTGGGCCTGGGTGCGGGTGCGTGGAGCTTCCTCGAGGCATGCGCCGCGCGAACCTGCGCGAGCCGGACGCCTACCGCGCGGCCGTCGAGGCGGGCGACGATCCCGCGGACTACGCCGAGCGCCTCGAGCCGGGCGACGCGCTGCTCGAGGCGGTCATGATGGGCCTGCGCATGGCCGAGGGCGTGTCGCTGGCGGCCCTGGAGCGGACCTACGGCCCGGAGCCGGTCGCGGGGCTGATCGCGCGCGCCCGGCCGCTGGCCGAGATGGGGCTGGTCGAGATCGCGGACGGACGCCTGCGCCTGACCGAGGCCGGCGAGCCGCTGCACGGCGAGGTCGTCGTGCGGCTGGCGTGATGGGGTGTGACCTTGGGTCGCAGGTAGGCGGGGAGAAGTGCTACCCTCCTGTTATTACAGCCGACGGGCTTGCGCAAAGCGCAGGGGCCCAAACAGGAGGGTAGCGAGATGGCAATTCGCGATGCAGCAGCCGTTGACCTCCCCGCGGCTTGCAGGATTCGCGCTCGCGAAGTAGAATACACATGTGAGGCCGCGTGCGCGGCCTGATGATGCTACGGCAGTGCAGCCGACCGACGTGCGGTAGGACGGAAGGGTGGTCAACCCAGTGCGAAGAGCGGCAATCGTAGTCTCATGTGCGGCCGTGCTCCTGCTCGGCCTGGCGATCGCCGGCCACGCCGACACCAAGGCCGTTGTGTTCTCGGGGGGCCTCCACAGCGCCGAGCCGGCAAGCTGGGGCGCGGGGACGATCGAGATCGACGAGGAAGAGACCTACCTCGAAGGCGAGGCCCTGCGAGTCGAGACCACCGGCTTCTTCGAGGGTGGACGGCTTCTGCTGACCCAGCCGCTGGAGGCCGATACCTTCCTGGCCGACCCGGCCGGCGGCTACATACGGCTCGTCGTGAAGATCAACGAGCCCGAGCCGGCGACGCCTGAGATCCCCGCAGGTGGCATGATTCCGGGCGAGGGTCTGTTCCCGCTGGGCCCGGACGGCATGCCCATGCCGGTGGATCCGGGCATGATGCCGCTCGAGCCCGGGATGGTAGGTCCGCCCGGGGCCATGCCCCCCGGCGGCGGCCCGCCCATGGATATCCCGCCGGAGATGATGGAGCCCGGTATGTTGGAGCCCGGAATGATGGAACCTGGCATGATGATGCCCGGGATGGGCGTGCCCGGCGTCGGCATGGGCGTCGGACCCGCCTCGGCGCCGCCGCCCAAGATCGCGCAGCTTCGCGTGCTGCTCGTCACGGACAAGGGCGCCATCGACTCCGGCCCCATCGTCCTTGCGGACTTCGCCGAGATCGTGGAGGACTGGGTGCAGGTGGTCGTTCCGCTGAGCGCCTTCGCCGGCGTCGTCGATGTGGGCGGGGCCGAGATCCAGAACATCGCGCTCTTCGGAGATGTCGAGGAGACCTTCTGGGTGGGCGAGCTCGAGCTCGGACACGAGGAGCAGCCGCTGGTGGCCGATGCCGGCGAGAACGTGACGACCCCGGTCGAGAAGCTCACGCAGTTCGACGCGGCGCCCCAGCCCGAGGGCGTCAGGGCCACCTATGTGTGGGACTTTGACGATCTCGATGGCATCCAGGAGGAGGGCTACGGGCCCGAGACCTCGTGGACCTTCCTCACGCCCGGCTACTACGTGGTTACGCTGACCGTCAGCTCTCCCGACGGCAAGCGGGTCGATCGTATCGACCGCATTCGCGTCAAGGTGGAGGAGTAAGCCTCCGCGGGTCAGAGCGATGAGTGATCGTCGGAAGGCCCCCCGCGCGCGACGGGAGGCCTTCTGCGTTTGTGCGTGGAGGGACGGGGGACGAGCATGACGGCGGACAGGACGCTTGCCATCCGTGGCGGCCACGTGATCTGCCCGGCGAGCGGCAGGGACGAGCGGGCGGACATCTACGTGCGCGGCGGCGTCATCGCGGCCGTCGGCCCGGCGGGCCCTGTGCCCGCCGAGGCCGTCATCGACGCCTCCAGGCTGGTCGTGTGCCCGGCCCTGATCGACCTGCACGTGCACCTGCGCGAGCCCGGGGCGGAGCACAAGGAGACCATCGAGACCGGGACGCGCGCGGCGGTGCGCGGTGGCTTCGCGACCGTCTGCGCCATGCCCAACACGAGCCCCGCCCCCGACCGGCCCGAGAGCGTCGCCGACATCCGGAGTCGCATCCGCCGCGCCGCATGGTGTCGCGTCGGCGTCATAGGCGCCGCCACGCTCGACAATGACCGCGCGACGTTGACCGACTTCGCCGCGCTCGCCGCCGCCGGCTGCGTGGCCGTCAGCGATGACGCCTTCATGCTGCGCACGCGCGAGCAGCGGCGTGAGGCCCTGCTCCGCTGCGCCGACGCCGGCCTGGTGTTCATCGCCCACGCCGAGGATGAGGAGCTGTCCGCGGGCGGCGTGATGCACGACGGGGCCGTGGCCCGGAGTCTCGGCGCGCCGGGCCAGCACGCGGAGGCGGAGGTGCGGTCGCTCGAGGCCTGGCGCGACGCCTGGGATCAGCCCGGACGGCCGCCGCTGCACATCGCGCACCTGTCCACCGCCGCCGGCGCCGCGCTCCTGCGCGAGTGGGACGACGGCCCGACCGCCGAGACCGCCCCACACTACCTGGCGCTCACCCACGAGGCGGTGGCCGAGCACGGGGCGAACGCCAAGATGAACCCGCCGCTGCGCACCGAGGAGGACCGCCGGGCGCTGCTCGCGGCCGTGCGCGACGGCCGCCCTTCGGCATTGTCGGCCTGGAGACCGCGCTGTCGGTGGCGCTGGCCGAGCTGGTCGAGCCCGGCCTGATGGGCCTGCCGGCCGCGCTGGCGACGCTGACCTCGGCCCCCGCCCGCATCCTCGGGCTGGGCGGCGGCCGGATCGACGTCGGCGAGCCCGCCGACCTGCTGCTCTTCGACCCCACGGCGCGGTGGACGGTCGATCCCGAACGCTTTGAGACCATGGGGCGCAATACGCCCTTCGCCGGGAAGGAGCTGCCGGGCGTTGTCGAGACCGTGCTCATCGCCGGCCAGGCCATCTATGGCGAGGGACGCTTCGCGCCCGGCCGCCCGCCGACGGCACTGAGCTGACATCGCGGCCATGACCATGCCACCAGCCCGCCTGCTCGCCACCGCGGCAGTGATCGCGTCCGCCCTCGCGGCACCGCCCGCGCTCACCGCGGCTCCGTGCACCGTCGTCATCAACGGCAGCGCCCTCGACCCCGACCACGCGTTCTGCACCGCGGACGGCCACCTGATGCTCACCGCCGCCGGCCTCGAACAGGGCCTCGGCCTCACCGTCGTGCGCGAGGACGAAGGCGCTCCGTGGACCATCCGCGGCTTCGGGCGCACCGTGCTCGCGAGGCCGGACACCCGGTCCTACGCCGTGGCGGGCGAGCTGCGCCACGCCGAGCACCGTGCGGTGATGGCCGACGGGGCGCTGGCCGTGCCGCTCGAGATGGTGCGCCAGGCCTTCGGGATCGAGGCGCGCGTGCGGCGGGATGGTGCGGCCTCGATGTGGGTGCTCGCCACGCCGGGCGCCGAGCCGACCGACGTTCGGGAGGGCTCGCATGCCGAGAAGGTGCGCCTCGTCCTCGACCTCGACCGCGCGACCACGTTCTCGTGGTGGACGCAGCCCGGCCGGCTGGTCATTGAGTTCGCGGCGCCGCGCGATGAGGGCGGGTGGGCGCACAGCGTTCGACTGCTGCGCTTCGACGACGCGCTCGTGACCGAGCTGCGCCAGGGGCCGACCGCCGCCGGCACCATCCGTGTCGAGGTCGCGCACCACTCCGAGCTGCCGCCGACCGTCTTCAGCCTCGGCGAGCCGCCGCGCGTGGTCATCGACCTGTTCCGCCGCCCGGAGGACATCCCGGTCGAGCCCGAGCCACCACCCGTGGTGCCGCTGCCGACCTCGGCGGGCATCCTGCAGACGCGCAACTTCTCCACCCCGCGCGGTCCGGTCCGCGTCTACGTGCTCGACGTGGACCCGCGCTCGGAGGCCATCGACGTGCGCCCGGCCCTCGCCGCGCCCACCGTCCACCGGCGCTCGACGGTCGCGCGCATCGCGGCCGCCCGGGGCGCCTGGGGCGGCGTGAACGGGGGCTTCTTCTCCCGCCGCGGCCCGCCGCTGGGCATGCTGGTCATCGACGGCGAGTGGATCCGCGAGCCCTGGGGCGGGCGCACGGTGCTGGGCATCACGCAGGACGGGCGGCTGCTCATGGACCGCCTCGACTTCCGCGGTCGGGTGATCTTCGCGGGCCTCGGCACGCAGCGCCTCTCCGCGCTCAACCGCGGCCACGACGACCACGACACGCTCGTGATGTACACGCCCCGCTGGGGCGAGGTCGTGACCGGCGCCGAGGACCGCACGCGCCTGATCGTGGACCCCTCCGGCGCGGTCACACACAAGGAGACCAACGGCGCCGCCCTGCGGATTCCCGACGGCGGCTTCGTGCTGTCGGGCATCGGCCGCATGGCCGCGAGCCTCGACCTCGTCGAGGTCGGTACCGCAGTCACGGTCGAACTCGAGGCCGAACCGGGGTGGCCGGACCTGCGCCACGCCATCGGCGGTGGCCCGCGGCTGGTCAAGGATGGCCGCCCGCACATCACCGCCTCGCCCGAGCGCTTCCGGCCCGACGTCTACGCCAGCACGCGCTCGCGCACGGCCGTGGGCATCACGCAGGCCGGGCGACTGCTGCTCGTGGCGGTCGAGTCGCCCGACAACGGCGAGCAGGAT
>JALGUI010000025.1 GCA_029820915.1 Candidatus Zipacnadia bacterium
GGCTCGTTACGGATGAGCAGCAGGCAGGTCTTGGCCGTGGTCGCGTGCGCCCGGAAGGTATCCCTCGGCAGCCCGATCACAGCGTGCACCGTCACCGCCTCCAGCAGCCACCGGCGAACGTGGCGCCATCGCGCGTTGGACAGCACGCCCTCGGGGAGGATGATGGCGATCCAGCCGCCCGGTCGGCACAGCGTGACGAAGCGCTCGAGGAAGAGCAGCTCGACCGGGAAGCGTCGCAGTCGCTGCAGGTCGCGCTCGGACGGTTCGGGCCTGAAGAGGCGCACGTCGGGCCCGGCGAACAGGCGGTAGGCGCGGGCCATCAAGCGGAGTGTGTCGGGTCGCGTGTCGGGGAGTTCGCAGCCGAACGGGGGGTTTCCCAGGGCCAGGTCGAAGGCGGCATCGGGGAGCGCGCCCGGGAGCAGGCCGTCCATGACCGCGAGCCTGCATCGCGGGTCGGCGCTGAGCCCGCTGTCGCGCCACGCCCGGGCCATGCCGGGGTCGCAGTCGGCGCCGACGGCCTCGGCGGCGCCGCGCTCGAGCGACGCCCGCAGCCACTCCCCCGGCCCGCAGGCAGGATCGACGACCCGAGCGTCCGCGACGCACGCGCCGAGGGCCGCGAACGCGTCGAGCGCGAGTTCGACCACCGCGCGAGGCGTGAAGAACTGGCCGAGAGCGTCACTGCGTGGCATGTGGCCTCCCCTTGGCCTGCTGTCGGATGTCGTGCCGCCGGGTCACACCACCGAGTGAGTCGCCCCCGTTACACGGCACAGCGGGCGCCTGTTCGAAGCAAGGCTGAAAGAAGTCACCTGTGTCGCGCATCCACTCGGCGAGGGCTGCCTGCAGGTGTGCGCGCACGCCGGTGTGGGCGGCGTTGCTCGCGAGGTTGTGCAACTCGTCGGGGTCGGCCGCCAGATCGAAGAGCTGATCGCGCTCGGGCTCTTCGTGGTAGTGCACGTACTTGTGGCGCTCCGTCACCACGCCGCGCACGTGGTAACCACCATCGATGTGGCCGTTGAACTCGATGAAGGTGAACTCGGGGCCGGGCGCGTCCGGATCGCGAAGCATGGGCGCCAAGCTCTTGCCCTGCGCGCGCGCGAGCGGCGGTATGCCCAGCAGGTCGAGGACCGTCGGCGCCAGATCCACGTGTGAGGCGAGCTGCGTGCGCCGGCCGGGTGCGATGCCGGGCCCGCGCATCATCAGCGGAAGCCGGCAGGCGCGATCGTAGAGTACGCCCTTCTGGTACAGCCCGTGCGCGCCCAGCATCTCGCCGTGGTCGCCGGTCATCATCACGAGCGTGTCGCGGGCCCTGCCCGAGCGCGCGAGCGCGTCGAGCACCACACCGTGACAGGCGTCGGCGAAGGCGACGAAGCCGAGGTACGCCGCAATGCCGCGCGCCCACTGCTCCCAACCCCAGCCGCGCACGGCCTGGCGGCCGGGAGCGTCCGCGACGGCCTCGGGCAAGTCGTCTGCGCTCGCGTCGAAGCCGGGCGGCGGCTCGACGTCACCGGGGTCGAACATGCTCAGCCAGGGCTCCGGAACGAGCAGCGGCGGGTGCGGGGCGCCGAGCGAGCACCATGCGGCAAAGGGCCGGGCGGGCGGCGCATCGAGGATGAAGTCGGCGATCGCCCACGCGCGGACCGTGTCCGGGTGCTCCTCGGTCGGCCGCGTCCACTTTGCCGGCACCGGGATGCTGAGGGCCCAGTCATGATGGCCGCCGTCGGTGCGGGTACGCACGGCTCCCCGCTGGGACCCGGGCTCGATGCCCTGCTCGGCCATCATCGCCTCGTGCTCACGATAGGGGAATCCCCCGGCATCGAAGTGTGCGTACTCGCCGGAGCGGTCCTCGCCCTCGGCGCGGTTGATGTGCCAGATGCCCTGGTAGCCGACGCGGTAGCCGGCGTCGTGGAGGCGATCGATGAGCAGCTCCTCACCGGGGTTCATGGTTGCGTAGCCTTCGCCGAACGAGGTCGAGCCGTGCGCGTGAGGCCAGCGCCCGGTCATCATCGATGGGCGAGTGGGTATGCACAGCGGGGTCGCGCAGTAGAACCGGTCGAAGACCGCGCTCTCACCGGCGAGGCGGCTCCAGTGGGGGGTGAGGACCGGACCGGCCCAGGGCCCGGTCACATCTCGTTGCAGTTGATCGCACAGCAGAACAAGGAGATTCATGGTAGGCGCGGAATTCATCGGATGCCCTCCGGGGTTGAACGGCTGATAACAACGGAACGCTGCGGAATGCCCGGCGCATTCCTGACGGGGCTACCTGTTCGTCATGGCCGAGGCCCGACCTCCGCGACGGCGCGCGGCCGGGCGGCGGTCGGCACCCGAGGACCATGGGCCGAGTCCGCTGACAGTGTTCACTCTGCGAGACGCTTCTGAGGAGGAGTGCCCGGTGCCGATACTGGACTCACAGACCATGCAGCCGCGTCGGACATATACCATCGAGGAGCTCGAGGACGCCGCACGAGAGATGCGGGCGTGGGTGATGATCGCGCTCCAGGCGGCCGGCTCCGGCCACACCGGCGGGACCATGTCGATCGCGGATATCACGGCGGCGCTGTACCTCAGCCACATCCGGCACGATCCGGCCAGTCCGAAGTGGGAGGGGCGCGACAGGGTCTTCTGGTCGGCCGGGCACAAGGCCCCCATGATCTACGTCGGGCTGGGGATGGCGGGGTACTTCAATGACATGCCTGTCACCTACCACGGCGAGCCGCTCGAGCAGTTCGCCGACGTCCCCGGCATCCAGCAGACGGTCCTGCTCCGCAAGCTCGGGTCGCCGTTCGAGGGGCACCCGAACTCCCGCAAGCTCCCGGGCATCGAGGTCTGCTCGGGCTCGTTGGGACAGGGCCTCGGCATCGCCTGCGGCTCGGCCCTGAACGCCAGGATCTACAACGAGGACTACCGCGCCTACTGCATCATGGGCGACGGCGAGCAGCAGGAGGGTTCAGTCTGGGAGGCGGCCATGTTCGCCTCGCACCATGCGCTCGACAACCTGGTCGCCATCATTGACGACAACCGCCTGCAGATCGATGGCCCCACGGCCGAGGTAACCAACGTACAGTCGCTCGAGGAGAAGTACCGCGCCTTCGGCTGGGAGGTCTTCAACATCGATGGCCACGACATGAACGACATCCTGGCCGGCCTCGAGCGCGCGGACGCCGTGGAAGGCCGCCCGGCCCTGATCATCGCCCACACTATCAAGGGCAAGTGCGTGGGCTTCGCCGAGGATGTCGTGGGCTACCACGGCGTGCCGCCCAAGGACGGGCGCTACGGTGACGAGTCGCTCGACGCCGCGCTCACCTGCATGGAGGCGAGCGACCTGTTCCCGCCCGAGCGCGTGGACGAGATCCTGGCCTTCGCCGAGGAGTACGGGGAAGTCGCCGCGCAGCGCGCCGACGCCGAGATCCCGCTGTTCGGCCGCAACTGGTGGTGGAACGAGACCGGGGACATGGCGGTCGAGATGGACGCCACTCGCAATGGCTTCGGCCACGGCATCGCCGAAGTCGGCGCGGACGAGAACGTCGTCGCGCACGGCGCGGACATCACCGGCTCCATCCGCATGGACCGGTTCTACCGGCCCGACGGCGAGAACGAGGACCCGGAGCGCAAGCGCCGCTTCGTGACCTGCGGGATCGCCGAGGCGAACATGACCGAGGTCGCGGCCGGCTTCGCCCTCGAGGGCAAGACGCCGTTCATCGGCTCCTACGGCGTCTTCTCCACCGGCCGCAACTGGGATCAGCTCCGCACGACGGTGGGCTACAGCGGCCTGCCCGTCAAGATCGTGGACGCGCACGGCGGCGTCTCCGTGGGCCCGGACGGCGCCACGCACCAGGCTCTGGAGGAGATCTTCCTCATCACCGCTATCCCGGGCTACGTCATGTTCGTGCCGTGCGACTCCATTGAGGCCGCCAAGGCCACGAAGGCCGCGGCGGCCAACGATTCCCCCACCGTGGTGCGCTTCGCCCGCGAGGCTACGCCGGTGGTCAGCACCGAGGCGACGCCCTTCGAGCCGGGCGTCGCCAACGTCATTCGTTACCGGGGCAGCGCGCCGAAGTTCGTCGATGCCTTCGAGACCGTGCTCGCCTCCGATTACGCATCGGAGGGCGAGGACCTGGCGATAGTCGCCTGTGGCCCGATGGTGCCTGAGGCCATGCGCGCCGCGGTCATCCTCAAGGAGGAGAGTGGCCTCGAGACGCGCGTGGTGAACCTGCACACCGTCAAGCCGATCGACCGCGACGCCATCGCCGCCGCGGGCCGCGACACCGGCGTGGTGGTGACCGCCGAGGAGCACCAGGTCGGCGGCATGGGCAATCTCGTCGCGGCCGCCATCTGCGAGGCGGGCCTCGACCACGCTGTGAGCTTCGGGATGATCGGCGTCCAGGACCGCTTCGGCGAGTCCGGAAAGCCGTGGGAACTCGTCAAGGTCTTCGAGCTGACGGGCGAGCACATCGCCCGCAAGGCCCTCGACCTGCTCAACGAGTAGTGACCGACCATCCGACGGCACAGAGCCCGCCGCCTCGCGCGGCGGGCTCTGTCGTGGCAGTGGCTACTGCGCCATCAGCCGGTAGATGTGCACCGCTAATGCGTCGAAGTCGTCGCTGATCGCGCTGCCCGCGAGGCGCGCCTGGCGGTCCTCGAACATGACCTCGACGTCGGGCGCGCAGGAGACCCCGGGCGCGAGCGCCGCGACGTCGATGCTCACCGACACGGCCTCGTCGCCGGGGTTCACCGCGATCAGGACGAGTTCATCGTCCAGCCGCTTGACGCAGGTGTGTACCTCTCCCTCGTCGCCGCCGAAGACTCGCTCGGCCACGTTGCCGTGCAGGAGCACCGGCTCGAGCGCGATCAGCTCATCGTTCACGACCTTGATCTCCGCCCACAACTCGGGGTTGTCCTCGGGCAGGTACCAGTTCGGGTCGCGGAACGAGTACCAGAACAGGCCGCGCGCACCGTGGACGAGCGCCAGGTAGGTCATGCACCGGTGCTGCGCGGGCGTGACCAGCGGGCTGTTCGGCCACGGCCAGATCTGGCCGATGAACCACGGCACGTGGCCCGGGATGACGTCGCGCGCGTGGTCGAGGGTGTCGGCGATGGTGGTGAGCGGCGTCCGCCCGATGGGGTAGACATCCGCCGAGACGATGTCGGTCTGCGGCGCGAACTGCAGGTAGGTGTTCGGGTTGTTCAGGCAGGTGTAGGCCGGGCGATCCGGGTCGTTGGTGCGGATGTACATGTAGGCGTCCGCGAGCGTCTCGATGACCGCGGCATCGCCGCTCGGTTCGTCCTGGATCCACCACGCGAAGACCGAGTCGTTTCCGATAACCGTGTCCATCGCCTCTCGCCAGCGCTCCGAGTTGGGCCGTGCCGTCCAGTAGAGCGCCACGCCCGTGCGCAGCCCCGCAGCCTGCGCGGCCTCGACGTTGTCGAAGCGGCACTGCACCGCGTTGAAGCCCTGGCTGACGACCAGCTCGTAGTCCTGCGGCTCGACGTGGTAGAGCCCGCGTGCGAAGAATGGCTCGCCGTTCACGAGCGTGGTCTGATCGTCGGTGATGTAGTTCGGCGCGGGTACGTACCACCACGTTCCTGCGAAGGTCTTCGCCGCCTCATCGCCCTGCAGCAGTGCCAGCGTCCAGCGGTACTTGCCGTCGGGCAGGCGCTGCTCAGGCGCGAGGTCGGCGCTGCGCGCGGGCAGCTCGGTCAGCCGCTGCGACCACACCGCCTCGCCGCCATCGAAGGCCGCCACCTCGACCACCAGCGCCGCGTCGTCCAGCTCGGCCAAGTTGATGTATGTGGTCACCCTCACCGGCAGCACCGCGTCGCGGCGCGCGCGCGAGACGCGCTGGCTGCTGGCGTTGATGGCCGGGCACAGCGCGTCCTCGGGGCGCTGCGCGAGCCAGGGGCTGACGTCGCCGCTCAGCAGCACGTTGAAGTCCTCGAAGATGCCCGCCTCCGCCGGCTCGATGACCAGCGCCCAGACATCATCGTCGGCGCCCGGCGGGACCTCGATGGTCGCGGTGTCGCCCATGCCGCCGGCGGTGCTCAGCGCCGCGACCTCGGTGCCGTCAGGCGCGAGCACCCGCGCCGCCGCGGTCTCGCCGGTGCCCTGCCCGCCCAGCGCCACCGTGAACGCGCGCGCGCCGGGGGGCACACACAGGTAGACGGGCGCGGCGCGGCTGACGCCCTCGAACGGCTGGCCACCGGCCCCGGCGGGCAGCAGCAGTTTCGCGCCCTCGGCGTCGAGGGTGAAGCCGTTGCGGCCCGCGCCGGCGTGCAGCGCATAGGGCCCGATCTGCGCCGCGTCGAAGCTCAGCGTGACGCTCTCCCCCATCGCCGCACTGCCCTCCGCGAGCAGTTCGCCGTCGGACGACTCGACGCGCCCGGTCGCCTCGTTCTCGTAGCGCCCGACCTGGTCGCAGGTGACGGTCACGCTCACCGGCCCCGGCGCGGTGACGTAGAGCAGGAAGTCGTGGGCGGTGCGCAGCCGCGTGAGGCCCGGCGCGAGGTTGTGCTGCCCGAGGCTGCCCGGCGCGAAGAACGCCCCCGGCAGCAACTCCACCGCAGCCTGTGCGGTGAGCGTTGTCAGCGTCAGTGCAGCGATGATCCATCCTGTGCGCAGCATCCTGGTTCCCTCCATGCCGGGCGTCTCGTCCGTCGGCCGTTGCCGTGTGCCGTTGGAGGGGCCGCACGAGTACGAGTGCGCGGCACTCGCCACCAGGCCGGCCCACGCGCGGTCGTTGTCGTTCGCCCGTCAGCGCACGTGCAGCTCCATCGTCTCGCCCGCCGCCAGGTCCACGCGCGTCCACTCGCCCTCAAGGCCGGCGATGTCGAGGGCGATCGGCTCCTCGGCATCGTTCCAGAGCCGCGCTTCGGCCCCCTGGCCGGGCAGCAGACGCACCAGCGAGGCGACCTCGTCCGGCAGGTGCGGCGTGCCGTCCACCTGGCGGAAACGCACGGTCGGGCGCTCCTGGCACAGATCGCGCAGCATCCCTCCCGCCAGCGGGAGGAACGCGCCCGTGATGTTGCCGTAACCCCCGTCGCGACCGTGGCCCGAGGCCACGGCGCTGATTGTGCTTCCGGCGCAGCCGTGCCTCCGCCCGTCGCGCAGCGACGTGCGGGCCAGCGCAAGGCGGTCCGCGACCATCCTCAGGGAGGGCGCGGCCAGGTCGTGATCTCCCGTGATCTGCCACGCCAGCATGAGTGACGGCGGTGGCGGGCCCTCGACTTCGTCGAGAGTCCCGAACGAGGGCGCGGACGCCCAGCGCACCATGTCGCGCCGCTTGCCGATGCCCGAGACGGGCTCGCGGCTGAGCGTGTCTACGACGAGCACGGGCCGATCGCGGAGGCACGGCAGGTCCACGCACTGGATCTCGAGCTCCGGGAAGCGCTCGGCGAGTTCGCGCGTCAGCCTCCCGAGCGTTCGCAGGTCGCCCGCCTGATCGGTCACGATCCACGATGGCAGACCGTGCGCGAGCACGAACTCCTCCACGGGACCGGACACGTAGGGCGGGTCATCGAGATAGAGCTCGTCGCCCGTCAACGCGGTGTAGTCTTCCATGATCTCGATGAGCAGCTCGGGGTACTCCGGGGAGTCCGACAGCCGCCGGATCAACTCGCGGGCGGCGTACGCGTGCTCGGGGCGTCGCGACTCGGCGTAGGCGGCCACCAGCTCCTCCGCTGCGTCGCAGGCTCGATGCCACGCACGCGGCTCGACGTGATCCGTGATTGCGTCGTCCAGCGACGTATCGCCCGTCGCCGCCCGATAGCGGTTGAGCAGGGCCCCGGGCGGGTTCGAGTACGGATCGGCCAGTGCGGGGAGCATCGCCTCGCACAGCCGCCGCGAGGCCTGCGCGTAACGCTCCTCGCCGGTCAGCGCGAACAGGTCGAGCATCACGTCGGCGGTGCCCGCCGGCACGTGCGGCTCGACGCGCTCGAGGGGCGAGTCGCCCTGGTGGTGAGCGCCGATCGCGGACAACACCTCGCTCTCGTCCGCGACCGAGTCGCCGGATCGCAGGATGATGGGCGGTTCGTCCACGGGTGCATCGAGGATTGCCCGCGCCCAGCGGCCGGCGTAGGCCGTTGACAGATCGAGGTAGCGCCGGTCGCCGGTGATCCGGTGCGCCACCAGCGCGATCTGGATCAGGCGGAAGTGGTCCGGCACCTCGTAGCCTGACGACCCGCCGGCGCCGACGCGTTCGGTGCCGATGTGCCAGCTCAGGAAGCGGTGGTCGTCCCAGTCGTACCAGTCCGGGCAGCCCTCCACCCAGTTGCCGATGTGATGCGCGGCGTCAACGATGAGTTCGGCGGTCTCATCGTCGGGGTCCACCTGCCACAGCCTGGCGAGGAAGAACGTGTAGATCTCGGTCTGGTGGTGCGCCTCGCCCTCGCGGTAGAAGCCGTGCAGCATGTGCTCGCGCGACCACGCGGCGAAGCCGTCGCGCAGGAAGCGCGCGAACTCAAGCACACGCGGCTCACCGAAGAGTTGGTGGAAGCCGAACCACGAGGAGATGAAGGTGCCCTCGTCATGGCCGCCCTGGTAGGGCGTGGCGCCGTGGCGCTGCAGGGCGTCGTCGATCCAGCGCCGCATCTCGTCGCGGACGGCAAAGAAGGCGTCGGCCCAGGTCGGGCGAGGTCCCGAACGCGTCTCATCGGTCATGGCGATCACCACGTGACGGTTCGTGGGCTGAACGAAGCGGACCTCCAAGGGGGATAACGTGGCCCGGGCGCACTACCCTGCGTTGCGCGCGACGACGTCGCAGAGCTTGGTGGCCACGTCCTGAATGCCCTTGCGCAGAGGCAGGGCCCGCAGCCAGCGCCCGGGGATGGCCTCCCGACCGTTGTGGGCGCCGGAGATGGCGCCGGCCATGCAGGCACGGGTGTCGGTGTCGCCGCCGGCGACGATGCTCGAGACAATGGTCTCCTGCGGGTCGTCGGGGGTGCGCAGGAAGCAGTAGAAGGCGGTGGGCACCGTCGCGAACGCCGCCCCGCCCAGCCCCAGCTCCGGGAGGGCGCGCAGGGGCGGCTCCTCGGTTTCGAGGAGCCTTGCCGCCTCTGACAGGCCGTCCGCGACGCGCGAGGGCTCCAGATGGTCGAGGACCTCGAGGATGATGGTCTCCGGGTCCAACTCGCCGACCGCGGCCCTGGCAACGGCGTAGGCCACGGCGAAGCCGGCGGCGAGCGCCTCGTCGTTGCGATGCGTGATCACGCCGCACGTGCGAACGTCGTCCCACAGGCCATCGAGGTCCCGGAAGTGATAGAGCCCCACGGGCGCGATGCGCATCGCAATGCCGTTGCCGGCCGCGTATTCGCCCTTCTCGCCCGCCTCGTGCCACGGGGTGCCGGCCTGCAGGCGCTTCATCGCATGGTAGGTGGCCCGACCGATGCCTCGGCCGCCGGTCTCGAACCAGGCCAGGTAGTGCCGCGCCAGGTCCTCACCGTCCATCGCGCCGACGTCCGCCAGCGACTGAGCGGTGGCCACCAGCATCGAGGTGTCGTCGGTCCACTCGCCCATGGTCATGGACCCAGGCTGGAAGCGACCGTCGTAGTACGCCTCGGCCAGATCGGTGCCGCCGTAGCCCTCATAGGTCGCACCGAGGCAGTCACCTATGGCCGCCGCCAACAGACAGCCCGTGAACCGCGACGTAATGCCGGGCGTTGGGTTGGTCATCGGGTGACAGATCACGCTCCGCGTCCAGTGGCAGACACCAACGAACCATGGCCGGCGCAGTCGGGAACACAGCTCCGACACGTGTTACTGTTCGCTGTCGCACGGCGCGATCCCTCCGCACCGCGCGATACATTCAGGGGGCTGGCGGTCACACGCGAGCGGGCAGGCCCCCTCAGGGGGCCTGCCCGCTACGTCACGAACCGAGGCGTGGACTAGCGGAACGCGTACTGCCACTGCGCGCCGAACAGGTCCTCGCCGGCGTTGCCGGTGGCGTTGTCCACCGTGCCCGTGCGTGACCAGTCACCATCGGTGTACTGCACGGTGATCTGGCTGCTGTCGTACACGCGGTGCACCCACCCGACGCTCCAGCCGGTGTACTCGGCGAAGTTGGCGGCATTGACGCTCGCGTTGAACTCCTCGTAGCGAGCGAAGAGCGTGTCCTTGCCGGTCCCCACGTCGTACTCGACCTGGCCGTACCAGCCATCGCGTTCGGCACCGAGCAGGTCGCCGTCAAGGTACTCCGCCTGACCGCCCACGTCGCAGAGCGCGCCGGGGGTCAGTCGGATGTACGCGCCCCACGCGCTGCGATCGGTCTCGCCGCCAACGTTGACGAACGTGCCGTCCATCCAGGAGGCGCCGAACACGCCCCAGTCCTGCTGCCACTTGAGGTGCAGCTCGATGTTCTTGTCGTCGTTGGCGTCGTCAGCGCGGAACTGACCGTTGCACACGCCGGCGATCACCATCGGCTCATCCGGGTCCGCCGGCTGGCGGCGGAACCAGATGCCGCGGTCCGAGGCGCCCTGCCAGTAGAAGCCCGGGCCCGCCTGGATGATCTTGGCGCGCTCGAAGGCGAGCCGCTGCGAGGAGCCCTGCCACCCCTCGAGGCCGAACCAGGTCGGCACCTGTCCGACTTGGACCCGGTACTGCTCGTCGATCATGTAGTCAACGAAGGCGTTATACAGATCGATGTTCGGGTCGCCGGGGCCAACGCGCGCGAAGGTAATGATCCCCGTGTTGCGCTTGTCGATGTCACCGCGGATGGTGACGTACATCCGGGTGAAGTCGAAGGTGTCGAACATATTGGCCTGGTCGGTGTCAATGTAGCGGAACTGGAAGTAGCCGCTCACGTTGATCCTGTCGGCCCAGGACTCCTGCTGGCCTTCCTGCGCCACGGCGATACCTACCGTCATAAGCATGGTGACGAGCACCACACACACGGCGAGACGAGTCATGGTGTTACCCTCCCTGACATGGGTTGAGAAGAACGCCCACCTCTCCGGCCCCGCCACCAGCAGCCTGCCCGAAGCAGGCGGCACGGACATAACCCCAGTCCGTATCTAGGGTTCGACAGACCGTCGGCGCACTGGTTGCGCCGGAAGTCCCACTTTTGCTGCCGGGCGAGGCCCACATACAGCGGCGTACCAGGGCCGCTGCCCGACATGTCGGTCACCGCGTCCGCACTCGACCGCTGCGACAACTCCAGCCCAACAGGCACACTCGCGCAGTCGATGCCGTCCGTGTGCTGCCCCCGGTCGTGTTGCGTCCGAGGGGTGCTGTTCCTCCCCCGCCGCGGCACTCCTTCCTCTTCCGAGAAATATTTCGGAGGAATCCGAGGCCCCACCGGGTGGCCGCCCATGTTCGCGAGACGGCAGGCGCGCGACGGCGGCGCCTGCATCAGACGCAACCGCCCTATTCCGCGGGCGCAATCACCAGCGCGGCCGCCTCCAGGCCCTCAAGCTCGATGGGCCGCCGCGTCTCGCCCTGCCACGTGCCCAGGTCCTCCGTCGCCTCCGAGCCGAGGCGCCGGACGGTGAAGGCGGCGTCGGCGGCGACGCCGTAGCGCTCAGGCTCGAAGACCAGCGTCACCTGCTGGGCCTCCTGCGAGCAGTTGACCATGGGGACCAGCATCCGCCCGTCGGCGAGGCCCCAGGCGCTCGCCAGCACCGCCGGCGTCGTGGCGCTCAGGCCGCCGCGGTGCCAGTCGGCGCGCACGATCGTGTCGTTCTCCTCCAACGTCGGAGGGGCGAGCATGCGGCCCTCGTTGAAGAACTCGCGCACGCGGTGGCGCAGGTGCACCAGGTCGCGCAGCCACGGACCGGCGAACTCGTGGTTGATGACCGACGGCGCGCTCCACCAAAGCTGCGTCCCCCACACGAAGATCTGGCCCTGCTTCTGGGCCAGCGTCTCGGGCGCGTCCCAGTCCTCCGCGCTCATGTAGCGGCCAAAGCCCAGGATCTTCGAGCCGTAGACCGCCGGGAACAGCGGCACCAGCCCGTCGCCGAGCGAGTTGCACATCAGGTACGTGTCGAACCATCGGGCGTAGCTCTCGGCGTTGGACTCGGTCGTCAGCATCTTGTCGGGCGAGACCTGCGCGATGTCGCGCTGGATGCGCTCGAGGAGCTGCCAGTAGCCGTCCACCCACCAGTGGCCGCCGGCCAGCGGGTGGCCGTGGCCCGCATCGTAGCACAGGCGCGGCCGCGCGGCGGAGATCTGGTCCATGTACACCCCGTCCACGTTCACCTCGGTCATGAGCCGCATGACGATCTCGTGCAGCGTGTCCTGCCAGAACTCCTGCGAGATACACATCGGCGCCAGCTCCTGGCCGGAGCCGTAGACCTCGATGTAGGGCTCGCCCTCGCGGTCGCGGGTGCAGTACTTGTAGCCTTCGGTCTGGAAGCTCTCGGTATCGGTGTCCCACAGCCGCCCGTTGATGTACGGGACGATGCGCACCCCCGCCGCCTGCAGCTCCGCGACACCCTCGGCGAAGCCCTCCTTGGTCGGGAAGTAGTGCGGGTAGTCGTTGTCGAACGGGATCTGGTGCCAGTTGTACCAGTGGATGGCGGTCGGCAGGCCCATGTACTCCGCGAAGGCCTTGGTCGGCTCGACGACCGCCTCCGGGCCGCCGCCGTACAGCACCCACGCCGCGATGTCATCCAGCCACGCCGGCCGGTCGGGCCGGCCGTAGTCCGGGTCGCCCTCCGGCCACCACGGCGCGTCATCCTGCAGCCACGCGCGGTACTTCTGCGTCGCGGGGTACCAGCCCGGGCCGACGCGCGCGATGACCATCTCGCCGGCCGTCTGGAAGTCGTTGCCGGCGACCGAAGCATCGGGCGCGGGCACCTCGATGCTCAAGGGCACGCCACTATCGGTCGCGGTCTGCGAGACGATATCCTTGGTGGCCGCGCCGCCATCGTGGGACGCCAGGTAGACCCCGCCGAGGCCGTCAGTCACGATGAGCAGCGGCAGCGCGCACGAGCCGCTCGGGTAGTAGCCGTGGTAGCCCGTGCCGGTGCCCCCCGGGAACTCGCGCCCATAGCCGTGCGGCACGTACAGGTTGTCGTCGAGGCCGCTCTCGCCCAGCGGGCGGACGGTGATTGCCGGCATGGTGACGCGGTCGATGCTCCACGGCGTCCTGTTGTCCACGCTCAGCCGCCACCGCGACTCGCCACCGCTGATCTCGACCGTCACCTCGGCCTCCATCGCGCGCAGGCCGTCCGCCACCGGGCTATCGAGCGTCGCGGCGATGGTCGCCGACCTGTCGTCGCCCGCGGTCTTCGCGCCCCAGCGCCCCCAGCCGTCGGCGCTGCCCAGGCTCAGCGGCGCGGCCTCGGCGTCGCTTAGCTCCAGCGAGAACAGCTCGCAGGGCCCGCCCAGCATCTCCCGCCGCGTGAGCATGTCGTAGAGGCTCGCCAGCTCGACGCCCGTTTCGGTCAGCCTGAGCCCCACGCCGAGCTGTCCATCGTCGGCCAGCAGCAGCCGGCCGTCGGGCAGCTCCGGCGTGAACTGCCGCCAGGCTCCCGCCTGCAGCGCCTGTTCCAGGGCCTCCGCCGCGGCACGCACCTGCCCCAGCGGCGCACCGTCGATGGCGGCGGTCTCGACCAGCGATACGCGCCAGTCGATCCGCCCCGCCTGGGCCATGTCCAACGAGCTCGACGCGCGCGCATGCAGGCGCCCGAACAGCTCCGCCATGCTTTCGGTGAGCAGCGCGCCATCCTCGGCGGCCATCGGCAGGGAGGCAATCGTCGCCAGGTCCTGCAGTGCCCCATCGCCGGCATCGACGTACAGCCAGCGTCGGAAGCTCGCGGCCCGGTCGCGCCACGCCTTCCACGGCCCGTGCAGGTAGCGGCCGTAGTCGCTCTGGCCGTCGTAGACGATCACGCTGCCGGTCAGGCCGAGCACGTTGTCGCCGTCGATGAGCGCGCCCCAGTTCGAACCGCGGTTGGTCGTCTTGTCATCGGCGAACGCGCGCACGTCGCCGGCATCGCCGGTGGCGAACTGCCCGAAGCTCTCGTCCTGGAAATGCACCTCCAGGAAGTGCAACTCGTTCCAGGCGAAGCCCGCCTCCTGCGCGATGTCGGCCTCGACGCCGACGATCGGCAGCCCGGCCCAGTAGCGGAAGGTGTAGGTCGCACGTGGGTTGGTCTCGGGCACCGCTCCTTCGTCGCCCATGTAGCGGGCGGACACCCGCACCTCGGCCATGTACGGCCCATCGGCCACCAGCGTCACCGCCGCGTCGGGGTCCTTGCGCAGGGCGTAGCCGCCGATCTGCTTGCTGTGCACGCGGTCGTT
>JALGUI010000497.1 GCA_029820915.1 Candidatus Zipacnadia bacterium
ACCGCCCGGTAGGTCTCGAGCAGCGCCGCACTCGCGCCCACGCCGGGCAGTTCCGGCACAGGGGGCCTGGCGACCGGCCCCTCGCGGCGCCAGGTGCCGAGGTCGTCGGCGAGGACATGGTCGAGGACGTCCACGTCGGCGGCGCCGGGCGGGGGAGGCGCGGGCTGCAGATCAGTCTGGGCCTGCTGCGCCGCGGCGGGCACGCACAGCAGCCAGAGTGCCAGACGAAGCGGCAAGGACGTGGGTGCCATCATGAGCCACCGCTCCCGATGTCCGGCTCGACGGGCGCGCCGGTCGTCGCCAGGTACTCGGCCACAACCTCCCGCGTCGCCCCCTGCCGGACGATGCGGCCGTCGTGCATCCAGACAACGCGGTCGCACAGCGCCCGCACCTCCTCCATGTAGTGCGACACGAACAGCACGATGCGGCCGTCGTCCGCCTCGCGGCGCAGCCTGCCCCTGACCCTGGCCCGGAAGCCCTCGTCCCCCGTCGCCAGAATCTCGTCCACGATCAGCACGTCGGGCTCCATGTGCGCCGCAACGGAGAAGCCCAGGCGCATGAGCATCCCCGACGAGAAGGTGCGCACGGGCGTGTCCACCCACCTGTCGGCCTCGGCCCATGATACGATGTCGTCGAGCTTGTCGTCGATGTCCCGCCGCCTCATGCCCAGGATCGCGCCGGACAGGTAGATGTTCTCGAGGCCGGTCAGATCGCGGTGGAAGCCCGCGCCCGCCTGGAGCATGGGGCACACCCGCCCCCGGACACGCACGGCGCCCCTCGTGGGCTCGAGCACTCCCGCCACGATGGCCAGCACGGTTGTCTTACCGCACCCGTTCGGCCCGACCACGCCTACCACCTCGCCCGGCGCGGCCCTCATGGTGAACTCGCGCACCGCCCATGCGGTCTCCACCTGGTGCATGTGGCCCAGCACCCGCGCGAGGAACGCGTCCTTGAAGCGCGCGGGGCGGTCGTGATGCCTGCGATAGCACTTCCACAGGTCCTCGATCTCCACGATCGGCGCTGTCTCGCTCATGTCCGGGAAGCCGCGCGCGCCGGCTACAGCACCTCCGGAAGTTGCGGCCCCATCCTGCGGTACACCGCAATGCCCACCAGCAGACAGACAACGCTGAACAGCGCGGCCGACAGCAGGTGCTCCGGCTCCGGCAGCTCGTAGTGCGGCAGCACTGAGCGGAAGCCCTCGCAGATCGCGGCCATGGGATTGAACAGGAACCAGTAGCGATACTGCTCGGGGATCTCGGCCGTCGGGTACATGACGGGCGTGATGAAGAAGAACATGCGGATGATCGCGGTCAGCGCATACTCGACATCCTGGTAGAAGGTGTGCAGCACCGCGAGCATCAGCGACAGGCCGGCAAGCATGGTCGTGAGGATGGCGGTGAGCGGGATCAGCCACCAGAAGGCGGGCGTGAAGCGCACCGGGATCACCGCGAACACCGCGAACAGGATCACCATCGACAGCGCGAAGTGTACGAAGGAGCTCGACACGATCGACAACGGCAGCGCCCAGCGCGGGAAGTAGATCTTCTTGACCACGTCGCGGAAGCGCAGGTAGACCGGACACGAGGCCAGCGTCGCATCATTGAAGTATATCCACGGCACCAGCGCCGTCAGGAAGACGATGGTGTAGTTCGGGATCTCGTGCTGGAGCAGGCCCTGGAAGACAAACCCGATCACCACGATCTGGAACAGGGGCACGATCAGCGACCACAGGAAGCCGAGGAGGGAGCGCCGGTAACGCGCCTTGAGCTGGGCGACCGTGAGCGTGGACAGCAGCTCGGCCCGCAGCCGCCAGCGCGCGCACGTGCTCTCGCGGCCGACTTGCGCCTGATCTGCCACACCCACGAGCGTGACCTGCCTGCGCTGCATCGATCGCCGACCGCCAAGCCGCGGTCGGGCGGACCACCTGTCACTGTAACTCCTCGGGAGGCCCCCAGGGTTCCTGACTCGCGAGGACTGCCGTCATTGCGTCGCCAACCCCCGCGCCATGCCCCGGTAGTAGCAGGCCGCCAGCACCTGGCTGTAGATCAGCTCGGCGGGACGAGTCGCTCCCGCCCCCGCCAGCGCCCCGGCGGCCAGCGTCCAGCCGCGCAGCGTCAGGCGGTTGAACAGGGCGCCCTTGGCGAGCCAGCGCGGCGTCCACGGGCGCGGCAGGCGGTCCGCGCCCACCACCGACCCGTGGTCGGGATGCTTGCGGACGAAGTGCGCCGCCGACCGCCCCACCGCCTCCTGGCGCCGGCGGTACGAGGCCGGGTCGATCCCGTGGTGATGATACCCAAGGGCCTCCGGGGCGTACAGCAATCGGACGCCCGCCGCCACGGCGCGCAGCCCCAGGTCGGTGTCCTCCCAGCCGTAGCTGAAGCCCTCGTCGAAGCCGCCGAGGCCGTGCAACAGCTCCCGGTCGATAGATAGATTGGCCGTGATGAAGGCGTGGAAGGGCAATTCGTCGAGGCCGTCGAAGGCGGCGTAGCCGAAATGATACCGCTCGATGGCGAAGGCCTCGAAGCAGGACACCGTCTTGCCCGGCGGCCAGTCCACGCGGCCCACCACGGCATGGGGTCCTGACGCCCCGCGCCGCCGCGTCTCGTGCGCGGAGAGCAGAGCGGGTGAGGCCTCGATGTCGTCACACAGGAAGAGCACGCGCTCGGCCCGGGCGGCGGCTACGCCCGCGTTGCGCGCGGCCGCCGGGCCGCCGCGGCGTCCCTCCAGCAGCTCGATCGGCAGCGGCGTGTGCAGCTCCCGCACGGCGTCCGCCGTGCCATCGCTCGATCCGTCATCGACCAC
>JALGUI010000498.1 GCA_029820915.1 Candidatus Zipacnadia bacterium
CTCGGCGCCCGGGAAGTGCTCTTCGACGAGCGGCATGATGCGCAGCCGCACCGCGTTGCGCCGCGCGTAATCGGGATCGAGATTGCTGCGATCGGTGCGGATCGGCAGTGCGTGTCGGCGACAGTAGTCCCCGGTCTCTCGGCGGGTGGCCGCGATCAGCGGCCTGACGATGCCGCCCCGCCTGGGCGGAATCGACGCCATGCCGCGCAGCCCCGCGCCCCGGAACAGGTTCAGCAGCAGCGTCTCGGCACGGTCGGTACCAGTATGCCCGGTGGCGACACGGTCGAAGCCGTGTTCGCGCGCGATGCGCTCGTACTCCTCATAACGCGCGGCGCGGCCCGCCAGTTCGAGGTTCAGGCCCGAGCGCGCGCTCTCCTCCGCGACGCTCCGGTGCGCCACGAAGCACTCGACGCCCAGGCCCTCGCACAGGCCCCGCACACACGCCTCGTCGGCGTCCGCCTCAGCCCCGCGCAGGCCATGGTGCACGTGGATGGCGGCAACCTCCGCGCGCACCTCGTCGAGCGCGACCAGCGAGTGTACCAGCGCCACCGAGTCCTGCCCGCCAGACACCCCGACCAGCACGCGCCGCACTCCGCCCAGCAGCCCGTAGCGCCTGTCGGCCGCCAGGATGCGCTCGTGCAGCGGGTCGCGGCCGGGATCGCTCACCTCGCGCACCTCACGGCTCGCGGCCGGTCAGCCGCCTCATGAGCTCCACGTACAACTCGCGCGTCCTCGACACCACGTGGCCGGGCAGCTCGGGCCCCGGCGGCGTCTTGTCCCAGTCCAGCGTGTCCAGCCAGTCGCGCAGGTACTGCTTGTCGAAGCCCACGGGCCGGCGCCCGGGCGCCCATTGCGCCGCGTCCCAGTAGCGCGACGAGTCGGGCGTGAACAGCTCGTCAATCAGCAGCAGCTCGTCATCCACCAGGCCGAACTCGAACTTGGTGTCGGCCGGCAGCAGGCCATTCGCCTCCGCGTGCTCGGCGGCGAACGTGTACAGCTCGATGGCCGTGGACTCCATCTGCATCGCGTGCCGCTCGCCGCACAGTTCGATGCACTGCTCGCGCGTGAGCGGGATGTCGTGGCCCGACTCGGCCTTGGTGGTGGGCGTGAAGATCGGCTCGTCGAGCTTCTCGGCCTCGCGCAGGCCCTCCGGGAACTCGTGGCCGCAGTACGCCTCGCCATCCTGGTATGCCCGCCACGCGGCGCCGGCCAGATAGCCGCGCACTACGCACTCGACCGGCACCACCTCGGCCCGGCGGCACCACATGGCGCGGCCCGCGAGTATCTCGGCGAAGGGCTGCACGGCCTCCGGGAAGTCGGCCACGTCGATGCTGATCAGGTGGTTGGGGACGATGTCCTTAGTCCTATCGAACCAAAAAGCCGAGACCTGGGTGAGCACCTTGCCCTTATCCGGGATGCCGGTCGGCATGACCACATCGAAGGCTGAGACGCGGTCGCTGGCCACCAGCAGGAGGCCGTCCGCGTACTCGTAGATGTCACGCACCTTGCCCTGCCGGCGGCTGATCGCGCCCGGCAGGTCGGTGCTCATTACCACCTTGGTCGGTCCCTCTGCCATGTGCCCGCCTCCCCTGAAGGCGTGTGTCGCCTTCGCGCCCCAATGAGCTGTGCGCTGCAGTCCAGGCGCCTTCAAGCGCTCTGGCGTCCAGGCGCCCCCGCCTGGACGTCGGTGCCTTCAGCCGTTCGGTCGGCCGTTCCGTGGCACGGGCAGTCCTGCCCGTGCGCCGCAGCGTTCACCCGCGACAACCGCGTTCGCTGCGCGTAGCGTTCGCTCCGCGTAGGTCGGGCTTCCACCCCGACTCGGAGGACGTAACGACAACGGCGTCGGGCTGGAAGCCCGACCTACGCGGGTAGTGTCGTATCGCGTCCCCACGACCGCGCGAACGGCAAACGACATGGGCGGGCAAGGAAGCCCGCCCCTCCGTACGGCGGACGGCAACGGCGTCGAGATGGCCGCCCGACCTACGCGGGTAGTGTCGTATCGCGCCCCCACGGCCGCGCGAACGGCAGACCGCATGGGCGGGCAAGGAAGCCCGCCCCTCCGTACGGCGGACCGCAACCGTGTCGGGCTGGAAGCCCCACGAAGGTGGATCGGGCCCCTACCCGGCTGGAAGCCCCACGAAGGTGGATCGGGCCCCTACCCCAGCCCCAGCATCCCCACGACCGCGTCGATGTCGTTGGGCGCCTTCTCGGGCTCGGGCGCCGTCGCCACCGCGCGGTCAGGGTCCTTCAGGCCGTGCCCCGTCAGCGTCGCCACGACCGTGCAGCGCCTCCCCGCGAAGAAGCCTTCGGCGGCCAGCTTCTTGAGCCCTGCATACGATGCGGCGGACGCGGGCTCGCAGAAGATGCCCTCCTCGCCGGACAGCTCGCGGTAGGCCTGCACGATCTCGTCGTCGGTGACGGCCTCGATGCGCCCGTCGCTCTCGGCGAGGGCCGCCGACGCCTCCTGCCAGCGCGCCGGGTTGCCGATGCGGATGGCGGTCGCGATCGTTTCGGGCTTGTCCACGCGCTCACCGGTCACGATGGGCGCCGCGCCCGCGGCCTGGAAGCCCAACATGTGCGGCAGGCGGTCGGTGACTCCCTGCTCCTTGTACTCGCAGTAGCCCAGCCAGTACGAAGTGATGTTCCCGGCATTGCCCACGGGCAGCGCGTGGAACTCCGGCGGCCCGCCGAGCACGTCGCACACCTCGAAGGCCGCGGTCTTCTGGCCCTGGATGCGGTAGGGGTTCAGCGAGTTGACCAGCGCGACCGGGTAGTCGTCGGAGATCTCGCGCACCAGTGTCAGGCAGTCATCGAAGTCGCCGTCCACCGCGATGGTGCGCGCGCCGTAGGCCAGCGCCTGGGCGAGCTTGCCCAGCGCCACGTAGCCGTCCGGGATCAGCACCACCGACCGGATGCCCGCGCGCGCGGAGTACGCCGCCGCAGCGGCGGAGGTGTTGCCGGTGGAGGCGCAGATCGTGCACTGCGCGCCCTCCTCCACCGCCTTCGACACCGCCATGGTCATGCCGCGGTCCTTGAACGAGCACGTGGGGTTGACGCCCTCGTACTTGAAGAAGAGCCGCACGCCCTCGCCCAGCCGCCGGTGGCAGTGCTCGCTGGGGATCAGCGGCGTGTTGCCCTCGAGCAGCGTGATGCGCGGCGTATCGTCGCCGACCGGCAGCAGCCGCTTGTAGTGCTCGATGACTCCGGGCCAACTGCGCGGTGCCATCACTCCACCACCCGGATGACGCTGCAGACCTCGTCCACGATGCCGAGCTGCCCGATGGCGCCCAGCGCCGAGCGCAGGTTGCGCTCCTCGCCCTCGTGCATGATCCACACGATCTCCGCCAGCTCGTCCATGCTGCCGCGCTGCACCACGGACTCGATGGACACGCCCTCCTGGCCGAGGATGGTGGCGATGCTGCCCAGTACGCCCGGTCGGTCCTTGACGCGCATGCGCACGTAGGTGCGCGCCGCCACCTCGTCGATGGGCTTGATGGCCGCCGCGCCCTCACAGGTACACGGGACCCGACCTCGGGTCCCCGCGATGATATTGCGGGCGCAGTCGAGCACGTCGCCGGCCACCGCGCTACCGGTCGGCAGGGCGCCGGCGCCGCGGCCGTAGAGCATCACCTGGTCGCAGGCATCGCCGACCACCCAGACGGCGTTGAACACCCCGCCCACCTGCGCCAGCGGGTGGTCTATCGGCACCAGCGCCGGATGCACGCGCACGTCCAGCTCGTCGCCGTCGCGCCGCGCAGTCGCCAGCAGCTTGATGGCGTAGCCCATCTCGGTCGCGTAGTCGATGTCGGTCGGCGCGATACGGCTGATGCCCTCGTTGTGGATCTCGTCCACGTTCACGCGCCTGCCGAAGGCGATCGCCGCCAGGATCGCGATCTTGTACTTGGCGTCGATGCCCTCGACGTCGTCGGTCGGGTCGGCCTCGGCGTATCCGAGACGCTGGGCGTCGGCCAGCACCTGGTCGAACGATGAGCCCTCTTCTGCCATGCGGGTGAGGATGTAGTTCGTGGTGCCGTTGAGGATCCCGGTGACCTCCTGGATCTCGTTGGCCTCCAGGCTCTCCTTGAGCGCGCGGATGATAGGGATGGTGCCGCCCACCGCGCCCTCGAACTCGACGTCCACGCCCCGCGCCGCGGCGGCGCCCAGGATCTCCGCGCCGCGCTTGGCCATGAGCTCCTTGTTGGAGGTCACCACGCTCTTGCCGTGCTCGATGGCGCCGAGCACGAACCCGAGCGCCGGCTCTATGCCACCCACGGTCTCGACCACGATGTCGATGTCCTCGGCGGCGTAGACCTCGGCCGCGTCGGCGGTGCGCAGCTTTGCGGGCACATCGACCTCTCGCTCTCGCTCCCAGTCGATGTCCGCCACGCGCGCCACGCGTACCGGCATCCCGACGCGTTGCGTGATGGCCTCGCCGTTGCCGGCCAGCACGCGGTAGACCCCGCAACCGACCACCCCGAAGCCGATGATCCCGACGCGCACCTCGTCCCTGGACATCATCGCTGTCTCCTGATGCCTACTTGCAGAGGTCCGAGTGTGAACGACTCGACAGGCGAGGGCGCCCGTCGTACGAATCGGTTGGACGGGAAGGGAACGGAGACCGATGTCGTGGTGCGGGCGCCCTGCGCTCGTAGCGCGAGCGCCGAGGTCGCGAAGCGACCTCACCTGCACATGCCGTTGGCAGCCGACCCTGGCGCGTGGACCTGCACAGCTTGGTACTAGCTGCTCCTCGCCGCGGGCTGGATGTACATGAGCGGCTGATCCGCCTCGACGCGGTCCTCGCTCTCAATCTCGATCGTGGTGATGACTCCCGCGATGGGAGCCGTGATCT
>JALGUI010000499.1 GCA_029820915.1 Candidatus Zipacnadia bacterium
GGCCTGGACCACGCACGCCGCCACCGCGGCTGTTACCGTCGCGAACATCAGTGCTCTCCCTCGCATTCCCGGTGCCTCCGAACTGCCGGCCGTCCCGGCGCTATCTGGCAGTGTATATCCGCACGTTGTCGAACTCGCCCTCGGACCAGGCGATGATGCCGGGCGAGCGTTTGCCTGCTGGCGGATGCTCCTCCAGGTACTCCATCGCGAGGTCGCCGTCCACGAGCCGCCAAGCCACGCTCGGTGCTGCGCGAGCCCTGGCCGCCGCGCAAAGAGTGTTGTCGTTGTGGCACGAGCGGTCCCGACGCCGCTGTTTTGGCGTGTTTTCGCGGTCCGACTACGCCGGCGCGAGGCAGATGGCGGCACGCATGGCGATCCTCCCTGGCGACGACATGGTGAGCGGGGGCAGGTTCGCCACGCGCTCCGGCAATCCTCGCCGCCGGTTGTCGCCGTTCTCCGTCGCCGTTTGGAGAGGCCGGACCCCGTTCCGGCCTGTGCCGTTGCCGTCGGTGTCCGGCGTTGCCGCATCCCCTCTCGCGCCCATATGGAGGCAACCGCCGCCGCCTCGGCGAACTGTCTGGCAACAGCGGTGGGGGACTGACGCAACTGGGTCTTGAGGAGGTCTGAGGTGCGGGAACTCACCATCAGAACCGCCATTCACGAGGCCGGTCACGCTGTGGCGTACTGGCTCCTTGGCTCACCCGTGCAGAGCGTCGCAATCATCCCTGACCGCCTCTTCGCCGGGCACACCCTGCTGTTCGCCCAAGACGCATCGACGGCCACACTTGAGGACAACGACGTTCGCGCCGAGGCCATAGCGCTGATGGCCGGGCTGGCCGCAGAGCGCCTCGCTCTTGGGGCAGCGGATCCACTTGGCGGTTCATCGGACTTGCATGCGGTCACGCTTCTGCTGGCGGGGGAGGCCGACCTCGAGGCGGCCATGGAGTGCGTGGAGCGCGATGCCGTCTCTCTCGTGACCGAGAACTGGACGGCGGTCTCGGAACTGGCGCACTTGTTATTGGCGAAGAAGAGCGTCGATGGTGATGTGGTGGCGCAAATCGTCAGGCAGCACCTCGGTATCGAGGTAGGTGAAGAGCCGCAGAGAAGCTGGAGGTACGACATCTGGTCGGCCACGGTCACAGGCAACATCGCCGCCCTCCGACGTCTGCTGGCCGATGGCGCGGACCCGAATGTGCGAAACGATCTGGGAATGACCCCGCTGCATGAGGCCGCCGGCCGAGCTCTGGACGACGTCGTGCGCCTTCTATTGGACAGCGGGGCGGACCCTAGTCTGCAAGACGCGGGGCACCACACCCCGCTTTCTTGGGCCATGATGAGGAACCACAGCACGACAGTAGCCATTCTCCAAGCAGACGTCGCAGCCCGCGACTGCGAGAGGGCTCCATCGGGTTGCGATGAGGCCATCTGGTACTACCGGCCGGGCACCCGCACCTTGGGGCCGGTGGCGTGGACCAAGATCGAGCGTCTGACCGCCGACGGCACCGATCCGCGCAACCTGCTGGTCGCGCGCGGCAGCGACCAGACTTGGATGAGCGCGGCGGATGTGCGCCACGCGATGACCCGACAGCTAGGCGGGACACGCGACGAGCAGGGCAGATGGGTAAGGGCCCGGCGAACTCCGGCCTTGCCGCGCGCGCCCCGGTCTACACCGCGCAGGCCAGCGCCGACGGCCGTACCTCGTTCTACACGGAGGGGATGATCCGCTCCGAGGACGACCTGCAGATCATCGACCTGCCCGATCCTGGGGGCGATCGGTTGTACGAGCCCTTGGCCGAGTGGGCCGCGAACAAGGGCGAGTTCTCGCTGTGGATGGTCACGCGGCAGGGCCTCTTCTCGGCCATGCTGAGCATCGGGATGGAGCGCTTCTGCGTCGCACTCCACGAGCGGCCGGCGTTCGTCGAGGCGGTGCTCGACATCTACTGCGGCTGGGCGGCGGCGGTGGTCGAGCGCGCCTGCGCGCTGGACATCGACGTGCTGGCCTCGACCGACGACCTGGCGGGCAAGAGCGGGCCGTTCTTCTCGCCGGCGCTCTTCCACGATCTGGTGATGCCCCGCTTCCGAGCCATCGGGCAGGCCGTCACGAAGCCGTGGGTGCTGCATAGCGACGGGGACGTGACCCCGCTGCTCGACGACCTGCTGTCGCTGGGCATCGACGGGCTGCACCCGAACGAGAAGGGCGCGATGGACATCCGGGCGATGAAGCGCGAGCACGGGGAGCGGCTCTGCCTGCTGGGGAACGTGGACCTGAACCTGCTGACGATGGCCGAGCCAGAGGACGTGCGCGACGAGGTGCGGGGGCTCATCCGCGACGTCGGCCCGGGCGGCGGCTACATCGTCACCAGCGGCAACAGCCTCGCCCACTACTGCCGCATCGAGAATGTGATGGCGATGAGCGAGGCCACGCGCGCCTTCGGGGCCTATCCGCCGGCCATCGGGTGACTGGCCAGCGCGCCATCTCGGCGCGGCGCGGGGCTCAGGGAAGATCCAGGTCGCGGAGCTTCTCCTCGCCGCGCCACAGCTCGAGGCCGCCCCACCACACGTAGGTATCTTCGTCCGGCGTGACTGTCCCCGTCGTCGCGACGCGCAGGGAGATGACGTTCGCGGAGTTGGGCCTGACCGCGTCGGAGATGGCGACCCGATGCTCCACCCACGAGCCGTCGCCGAGCATGGGGCGTCGCGAAACCTCGCGCCCGTTCACGAGCAGGAGCCTGGTGAAGGCGCCACGCCCGCCCATCGCGTCCGGACACAGGTCCGCCTCCCAGAAGCGCAGCTCA
>JALGUI010000500.1 GCA_029820915.1 Candidatus Zipacnadia bacterium
CGAACTCGCACGCGACGTCGATCAGCGGACCTTCGGGCGGATAGCCCTGATAGTGCGGGATCAGCTTGATGCCGGTCAACCCCATCTCGAGGCCCCGCTGCATCTCCTCACGCATGGCCCGCTCGCCGTGATTCGGCGTGACGACCGCAAAGCCGACGAACCGCTCCGGGAAGCGCCGCACTGCGTCGGCCACGTAGTCATTGCTCCACGTCTCGTCGCCCAGGATCCCCTCCAGCCCGAAGACCAGGCACACCTCGACGCCGTGCCGGTCCATCTCCCGGATCATGCCCTCGACCGGCTGGTGGTTCAGGTGGTTCGGGCTGGACTCGCCCAGGTGGCCGTGGCTGTCGCAGAAGCTCTCGCCCGACAGGTCGGCCCGCTCGCGGGCGGCGCGGTGCAGGGCATCGATCGGCTCGGGGAAGCTGACGTCGCCGGCGACGGACTGGATGTTCTCGTTCCACGCCAGCAGCTCGCGCAGGTTGTCGCCGGCGATGAGCGCCAGCTCCTCCTCGGCGATATCCGCGTAGTTGAGCTGCATGAGCACCGCGCTCGGGTCGCGGAAGGGGAGGCCCGGCGCTGAACAGCAGCCGCTTCGCGCCCCACTCGCGGCAGACGAACTCGATCATCCCGCCACGCCACAGGGGCGAGATGTCCAGCCGCAGGTTGGGGCAGGCGTCGAGCGCCGCGTACGCGGTGCGCTGGTGGGTCATGTTGCGGGCCTCGGTGAGGACCACCGGCAGCGCGGGGAAGTCCCGACAGATGCGCACCAGCGCCGACCAGTCAGCCACATCCCCCTGGTGCGGGCTGCGCCAGAGGTTCGGGCAGATGAAGAGCGGGACGCGGGCCGCCTCAAGCTCGGCCAGCAGCCCATCGATGGCCCACGCATCGAGCCGGATGTCCATGTGGCCGTGGAACAGGAAGAGCGCCCCGACGCCCTCGGCCCTCATGCGCGCGACCAGCTCTTTCGGCGGCGCCAGTTCCAGGCTCTGCGGCATCAGCCCCGCCCAGGCCGGGTGCAGGCGCGGATGCTCGCGCGTGCGCTCGAGGATCCGCTCGTTGCCGGCGGCCGGGCCGGCCTCCTTCGCCAGCGCATCGACCACCAGGGCCTCGTGGATGCCGAAGTGGTCCATGGCCCCCAGCAGGTCATCGGCGGTCTCAGGCAGGCCCTCCACGGTCCTGACCGAACGCCCGAGTGTGCAGACTGCGTCGAAGTACGTGATGTCAGGCATCGTGGTCCTCCCGGCGGTACCAGTAGTCCGACTCCATCGCCGGCTGCAGCAGCTCGTCCAGCTCGGCGAGCACGTCCGGATGCTCGGCCGCGACGTTCGTCAGCTCGTTGGGGTCGGCGGCCGCGTCGTACAGCTCGACCTGCGGCTCGTCCTCGTAGAGGCGGGCGATGACCTCCCACAAGTGCGAGAGCTTCAGGCCATGCGTCGGGTAGTCGCGCCCGATCGGCGCCCGCCGCCGCAGCCGCCAGCGCTCGGTGCGCGCCGCGACCTCCATGCTCTGCCACACATCATCGTCATCCAGGAGATACATGCCGGAGGAGACCACGTGGTCGCGATGGCTGTCGGCCCTTCCCTCGAGCAGCGGCAGCAGGCTCCGCCCGTGCATGGGCTCCTCGGGCTCGACGCCGAACAGGGCGAGCACCGTCGCCGCGAGGTCGGTGTGCGTCGCCAGGGTCTCCGGCACGGGCGTCGCCGCGCGCACCCCGGCGGGCGGCTTGACGATGAGTGGGATGCGCGTGCAGGCGTCCAGCGCCTCGACGTGCGCGAAGTGCGTGAGGTGGTCGGCCATGGTCTCGCCGTGGTCGGCGGTCACACACACGCAGGTGTCGTCCCAGCGGCCCATGCGCGTGAGCTTGTCGAAGATCGCGCCGAGATTGTCGTCGAGGTAGCGGATCTCGCCGTCGTAGGCGTCGATCATCTCCCGCGCGTTCGCCAGGCGCGGGGGCTGGTGATCGCGCATCTCGCCGCCCGCCCAGGTCGAGCGCTCCAGCGCCTCAAGCGTGCCCCAGGTCGGGATGTAGTCGCGCCCGTCGGGCGTGGTCCGCACCTGCGCTGAGCCGTCGTCACCGAACGGCCGCAGCCGCTCGTCGGGCTGGTTGTAGGGGCGGTGCGGGTCCCAGTAGTGCGCCCACACGAAGAACGGCTCGGGCAGGCGCTCGATGACCGGCAATAGCACCTCGTTCATGCGCCCCGCCATCAGCGCGGTGACGAAGCTCTCGGGGTTCGGGTTGATGTACTCGGCGAAGCCGCGCACGAACCACGAGGGGTGGCAGGCGAACTGCATGAGGTTGTCCACGGCCACCGTGTGCACGCCCGCCTTCGCCAGCGCCTCGGCGATCACCGGCGTGCGATCCGACAGCCGGCCGCTGGGCGTATCGGGCACGCAGTGCAGCGTCGCCACCACGCCGGTCTCGAAGGGCGTCAGGCCGGTCATCATGCTGGTGAACGAGGGCAGCGTGTGCGCGCACTGGCCGATGAAGCGCTCGAAGCGCGCGCCCTCGGCCGCCAGCGCGTCGAGGTTCGGGCTGGTCTCGCGCCAGTAGCCGTAGCAGCCCAGGTGGTCGGCGCGCAGCGTGTCTGCGGTGATCAGGATGAGGTTCATGATCGGCCTCCCGAGCCCCATGCGGCGACGCCCGAATTCCCGGCAATCAGCACGCCCCCTCCACCTCCGGTTCGCCGTCGCCCTTGCGGCCCAGGAAGCCGCCCAGCGCCGCCGGCATCCGGTCCCGACCGGTCATGGCTCCCGCCTTCGCACACCGCCGTGGCCGCAGGCCGTTCATGG
>JALGUI010000501.1 GCA_029820915.1 Candidatus Zipacnadia bacterium
CTCGACGAGGAGCGCGCGGAGGTGCTGGCCTACGGCAACCCGGTGCGGCGCTATGGGTCGCTGTTCACCGACGCCTGGCCGGAGTTCGTGCGCGAGCGCACGCGGCTCCTCTGGGATCGCCCGGACGTGGCCGCGATCTTCTTCGACAACGCCTTCTGGCCGCTGCCCGACTACCATCCGCAGGGCGTGACGGCGTGGCAGCAGTGGGCACGCGAGCATGGCCTCGAACCGGGGGAGAGTGTGCCCTCGACCAGCGACGGCGAGCTGGCGGCGGCGTCCCGCGCCTTCGTGGCCGAGACGCTGGTTGCCTACCACACGGGCCTGCGCGAGTTCTGCCACTCGCACGAGCCACCGCTGCTGAACTCCCCGAACCTGGGCGGCGGCAGCGGCTACGGGCTGATGGCGGTCGAGGCCGGGGCGATCGACCTGGTCTTCTACGAGACCTTCAGCCACCCGCCCTTCGACCAGAACGCGTTCCGCTACAAGGTCGGGCTGGCCGCCTCGCACGGCGCGCCAACGGGGATGCTGATGTACATCCCCTTCGAGATCGGCGAGCAGCGGGGCGAGAAGACCTGGCATGAGGGCATGCACCATTTCTTCTACCCGACCTCGCCACTGCCCGAGGAGTTCGCGCTCGCGGCGTGTGAGGCGGCCGCCTGCGGCGGGACCTACATCCCCTGCTACAGCCTGTTCCCCGCGCTGCCCATCACCGACACGAGCGACCCCTTCAACCGGCGCATCTACCGCGAGCTGCAGCGCTCGTACGACTTCATCGCGGCGGTCGAGGACCTCTACGCCGGGGCGGCGCCCGCCTCGGAGGTCGCGATCCTCTACTCGGCCGCGACCGACCTGCAGAACCGGCGGCTGCAGAACGCGCCGGCGGTCGCGAAGGCGCTCAGCGCCGCGGGCATCCCCTTCGAGGTGCTGGTCGCCGACGACCTGGCGCAAGGGTCGTGGGGGCCGACGCGCACGCTCATCGTGCCGAGCGCGGCCTACATGGCCGAGGACACCGCGGCGGGCATCCTGCGCCTCGCGCGCGAGGGTGGCCGCGTGATCATCACCGGGCAGTTCGCGGCCTATGACACCATCGGCCGGCCTGCGACGTCGCCCGCTGCGCGCGAGCTGCTCGCGCCGCTGCGGCTGGTCAGCCGCGGCGTCCGCGACTGGGAGCTGGAGGGCTTCGAGCCGGAGGGGCCGTCGCACGTGAAGGTGACCGGGGAGGTGGGCACCGCCTCGCTGGTGCACGAGGGCCCGCCGGGACGCTACGTGGCGCACATCCAGATCGGCGACGAGAGCGACGGCACCAGCCCGGTGGAGCTGTCGGTCGCGGGAGAGACCGTGTTCCGCGCGCTGCTCGACCGCGAGGACAACTCGCTGCGCTGGCTGAGCACCGAGCCGTTCGAGCTGCGCGCCGGCGACACCGTGACGCTGACCGTCCGCCCCGACGCCGGCGAGCCCGGGCGCACGCACGCCATCGTGCTGGTCGGGGCCGAGGCCGGCGAGGGCGCGGCCATCGGCGAGGGCGAGGTGCTCTACTCGCCGGTCGGCCTGGAGGCGCTGCCCGGCGAGCGCGTCGTGGAGATGGTGCGGCCCTCCGTGCGGCTGCCCGATCCCGGCAAGGTTGTGCTCAACCTGATGGACGTGCCGGGCCGGGGCCTGCGCACGGTGCACCTCGTCAACTACGACTTCCGCTACGAGGTCGAGTACCAGGGTCTGTGGTTCTCCGACGACGGCAGCGCCGAGGCGCGCATGTTCTTCGGTGGCGAGCCGGTGGTGGTGCGCAAGCGCATCGACATCCCGGAGCCCGAGAAGGTCGTGGACCCGGCGGTCGAGGTCTACGGCTTCGCCACCGCGGATGCTGAGGGCACGCTCGTGGTCAGCCTCAACGGGCGGGACGTGGCCGCCATCGATGCCGAGCAGATGCGGCGGTCCGGCTGGGCGACCGCGGAGATCCCGCGCGAGGCGCTCAGTGGCGAGAACGTCATCGAGATCCGCGCCGAGGGCGAGTTGGACGGGCTCGACAAATGGCTGCAGATCAGCATCGACACGGACACGAACGAGGGCGCTTCGTCCTTTAGCACCGACGGGGGCGCGACCTTCAGCGGCGACGACCTCTCCACCGACCTGGCGGCGCAGACCGGCGAGTACATGATCCGCATCCGCGACCGCGGCCCCGGCGTGCTCGACCACGATCCCGACAACCTGCTCGCCAACCCCGGCTTCGAGCAGACCCACGTGCCGCACGCCGAGACCACGCTGACCATCGAGCCCGCGCGCGACATGGTGGTCGAGCTGCCCGGCGACGAGCCGCGACTGTGCCTGGCCGTCTCGCCGGACCACGAGCCCCGGTGGCTTGAGGGCACCGCTGGCGATGGCGTCGTGCGCGTCACGGTTCCGCGCGTGGACATCTACACGATGCTGGTGATGGCCGACGCGCGTGAGGCCCTCGATCCCATCCGGCAGGCGGTCGCGGACGCCGCGCCCTGGGCGCTCCCGCCGGTCACTGAGCCGATGCGGCCGGTCACCCAGGTCTGGCAGGCGTTCGGCACGGGCTTCGCGCTGAGCGATGAGCCGCGGTCGGGCGACTTCTGCATCCGGTGCGAGAACGCCGACGCCGAGGGCATCTCCGGCGCGATGCAGGCGCTGAACTTCGAGGACGATCCGCCCGAGCGGCTGACGCTGACCGGCTGGAGCCGGTGCGAGGACGTGAGCGGGCCGCGCGACGGGCACTACTCGATCTGGGTGGACGCCACGTGCGTGGACGGGACGGTCTTCAACGGGCACAGC
>JALGUI010000502.1 GCA_029820915.1 Candidatus Zipacnadia bacterium
CCCTCGCGCCGACCCCGCCCCTGGGCGGGATCGGACGCTCGGGCAGCCCCTCCGTACGACAACGACGTGCGGCGCAGACGCACCGACCGCGCCCGAGATGTGGGTAATGCATAGCCGTCCCGGAGGGGGAATACAAATGCTTCTTCCTGGGCCGGGCGGGTAGCATATTTGCACTTCCCTATGTGTTCTTCCCCTCTCCGCCTGCAACTCGCTGCGTTCGGAGAGGGCAAAGGGGCCGCAACGCGCAGCGACCGGCCTCAGGGGTGAGGCCCGACGCTCGAGACAGCGTGCGGCTAATTGCGCAACGAAGCGCTAGGCCGCCGGCGCCCCGGCGTCGCGGAAGTGCCACCGGTACGCCGCGACGGTGGCGCACGGCAACAGCGGGAAGGTCACGAACCAGCCGACGTAGCACAGGTAAGCGCCGGCCCCCGCCAGGATCGTGAGCACGATGTAGATGCCCAGGTACGACCAGAACTCCTGCCTGACCTTCTCCCACGAGCCGGTGACGGCCTCCCACGCCCCGAGCCCATCGGCGACCAGCACCGAGGAGTAGAAGAAGATCGTCTGGACCGCGAGCATGAGCAGGTAGATGGCGGGGTAGAGCGCGTACATGCCCATCATCATGAAGGGCATGATCTCCTCGCCACCATCGTGGCCGGCGAGAACGATGGCGAAGATGATGCCGATGAAGGGGAGCATCAGCACGACCGCGGGCACCATCATCAGCAGCGTCAGGCCCCACGCGCTCCAGAACCGGCCGAAGCCCTCGAAGATGTCGCCAACCGCTATGCGCTCGCCGTCGAAGCGTTTGAGCGCCATGCAGTAGAGCCCGATCTGCAGCGGGGGACCCGCGATGCCGAGGGTGACCGGAGTGAGCAGCGTCCACACGAGCACGGCCCCAATCCACGGCCACACGTCCTCGATGACCATCTCCCAGGCCTGGCCGATCCACTTGCCGAGCCCGGGCTCGGGCGTCACGCCGCCCGGACTGATCGCGCCCAGCGGCGGCAGCTCCGCACTCGCCTCGGGCCCGGCGGCGGGCTCCTCGGGCTCCGCGTCGGTCACGGGTGCGGCGTCGGCCGGCTCCGGGGACTCGTCGAGCGCCTCGGCCGCGCTCATCCACGTCTGGTCGCCGCCGCGCGCCACCAGCAGGTCGCGCGCGTCGATGGTGTCGGCGATCAGCTCCTCGATCTCGGCCCAGGCGACGGGCCCGAGCGTTTGCTCGCCGAGGCGGTAGTACCAGATGACCTCATCGTGACTCGCGGGGTCCATGCGCCACCTCCGTCATCATGGTCGCACCTGACATGCGCGTCGCCTGGCGCTATTGGTCGCGGAAGTGATACATGTAGGCCGCGATCTGCGCGCACACCACCAGGGGCGCCGTCACCAGGACGCCGACGATACAGGCGAGGAGGCCGGCGGCTGCGATGATCTGCAGGACGAGGGCCATCCCAACATACGACAGGAACTCCTTGCTGGTCTTCTGCCACGAGGCGCTGATGGCCTCGAAGACGCCGGCGCCGCGGTCCACGATGAGGGCCATGGTGTAGAACATCGCGGCCGCGATCGCCAGACCGACGATCTGCGACCACACATCCGACAGGCGGCTCAGGAGCAGCACCTGCTGCACGTCGCCCCCACGCTGGGTGAGCAACGTCGCCAGCACGCTCAGCGGCGCGGTCAGGACGACAGTGACCAGGAGGACCAGGAGCGTGAACCCCCAGGCCGGCAGGAAGAACTGGAAGCCCTCCAGGACGGTGCCGGCGGACACCTGCTCGCCGCGGAACCGCCTGAGCGCGAGCAGCACGACGCCCGCCTGCATGGGCGGGGCGCATATGCCGACCGTGACGAGGCTGATCAGCCCCGCGAGCAGCATCCCCAGAATGAAGGTGCCCAGGTCTCCGCCGACCATCTCCCACCCCTGCGAGAGCCACCTGCCGAGCCCGTGCTCGGGCGCCATGCCCGCGGCCGGGATCGCGCGCGGCGCATGGACGGTGGGCCGGGGCCTCTCCTTCAGGGCCGCCGCGGGCCTCGCGTCGTCCTCCATCATCCAGCCGACGTCCTCCGCGCCCACGGGGGGCGCGGCCCCGGCCAGCTCAGGGAACTCCTCGAGCGCCTCCGCGGCGGCTCGCCAGGTCTGATCGCCGCCGCGCGCCACCAGCAGGTCGCGCGCGTCGATGGTGTCGGCGGTCAGCTCCTCGATCTCGGCCCAGGCGACCGGCCCCAGCGTCTGCTCGCCGAGCCGGTAGTACCACACGACCTCATTGCGATCCGTGGGCGCCATCACGATCCCTCCGCTCCATGCGACGCATGTTTGTGACACCACGCGAACGGCCGGACGCAGCTACCTGTCCCGGTAATGGTACTCGTACGCGGCGACCTGAGCCGCCGGCAGCATCGGCATGCTCAGCAACACCAAGATGGTGCACACCAGCAGGCCGATGGTCGAGAGCAGCGACAGGGACAACTGCATCCCGAGGTGAGATAGGTAGCTCCTCCCGGTCACCGCCCAGGATGCCTTCACGGCCTCCCACGCGCTCATGCTACGGTCCACGATCAGCGGCATCGCGTAGAACGCCGCCGCGCCGGGCAGGGCGAGGCCCAGCAAGAGGCCGCCGGCCAAGAAGGTCAGAGAAAGGCATAAACCCAGCGGTGAGTCCGAGCCCTCAAGGATGACGATGAGGGCGAACTGCGCCAGTCCGACCGCGGGGAAGGCGATGACCGCCATGAGCAGATAGAGCACAAGCGCCTGGCCGAAGTGCCGGAAGCCCTCGAAGACCGTGGCGGAGCACAAGCGCCTGGCCGAAGTGCCGGAAGCCCTCGAAGACCGTGGCGGCGGTGATCTCCTCGCCACGGAAGCGCTTGAGGGCCATGATGTAGAGCCCCGCGTGCAGCGCCGGGAAGCAGATCAGCGCCGAGAAGAGGCTGATCGCGATGACGATGATGCCGGCGGTCACGAAACGCCCGAGGTCGCCGCGGACGATCTCCCACGCCTGGCCGATCCACTCGCGCAGGCCGTGGACGGGCACCAGCGGCTCATTCGGCTCCTTCGGCTCCTCCTCGTCCTGGGCCTCGGCGTCCTCCTCCGCCTCCTCCTGTGCGGCCTTCTCCGCGGCCCCCTCGGCCTCC
>JALGUI010000503.1 GCA_029820915.1 Candidatus Zipacnadia bacterium
CGCCCTCGCCGATGACGAGCTGCGACAGCTCGCCCATGCCGAAGCTCTGCTCGAACCACCTGGGACAGGCGCCGTCGGCCTGGACCTTCTCGACCTCGTGTTCGAGCAGCAGCCGCAGGTCGCGTCGCGTCTCCTCGCGCGTGATCCGCCAGACGGCGCGGTCCGCGACCGTGCCGCGGTTGACCTCGTCGGCGAAGGCCCAGTCGAGCAGACGGTCGAGCATATCGCGTGCGGCCGGCAGGTCGGCCTGGTTGATGACCATGTCCTCGCGCCGCCGCCCCCAGTCGGCGAAGAACCGGCTGAGGGTGCGGTGGACGACGCTGCCGAGCAGCATGGCGTCAAGGTCCTCGGTCGGGTCCTCGAGCACGCGCAGGCCCAGCACGCGGTCGGCGAAGAAGGCGAAGGGGCAGTTGCCGAACTGCCCGAGCGAGCTCGGGCTGAAGGGCCGGTCCGGGCCGAACTCGGCGGCGATGGCCGCGACGGCCTCCGGGTCGGCGAGGCGAGCGTCGTACTCATCGGGCGGGGCGACGCAATCGCGGCGATCCTCGACCTCGACGGCCCGCCTCAGGGCGGCCGGCAGTCCGGGGTCATGAGCCGCCAGCGCGCCCAGCCCGGCCTCGGCCGTGTCACGGTCGCGATCGAGGAGCAGGACGTCCTGGCCGAAGAGTTCGAAGACCGAGCGCTCGAGCAGCTCGCGCGCACCGGCGACCTCAGTGAACTCGGGCACCATCTGCGCGAGCCCACAGGAGTGGATCTCGGGCGGGCGGACGAAGCAGCGGGCCACCTCGTCGGCGAAGTGCGAGCGCAGCACCTCGCGCCCATCGGCATCGACGGTCGGGTAGCTGAGCGTCAGGCTCTCGCGCGCGGTGGCTGCGAGCGAGTAGAACAGGAAGGCGTCCTCCCAGGCGCCCTCGCGGCGCAGGTCGAGCGGGATGCCCGCCCCGGCGAGGCGCGCGCGCTCGTCATCGGCGTACAGCGGGTCCTCGCGGGGGAGGCGCGGGAAGTGGCGCTCGGTCATACCGAGGATGAAGACATGATCGGAGTCGAGCTGGCGGGCCAGGCCGGCGTCAAGCGCCGGCACCCCCGCCTGGGGGCCGGGCGGCGTGAAGCCGACATCGCGCGATACGCCGAGCACCTGGGCGTAGAAGTCGCGCAGCGGCAGCTCCGCGGCCGACCCGATCTGCTCATCGGCGGCCCACAGCTCCCGAAGGCCGTCGAGGAAGGCGCCGAAGGCCGCGACGTTCGCGGCCGCATACGCGTCCGAGGCGGCGCCGACTGCGGCCCGGACGCCGAAGCGCTCGACGAGCGCCGCGAGCGCCTCGACGAACTCGCCGGCCCGCGCGGCTTCCGGCAGCGCCTCGAAGGCGCTGAACAGGTGGGTGAGCGCCACCTCGACGCGCTCGACGAGGCGGATCTCGGCCTCCTGCTCGGCCTCGGCGCCGCGGAACCACTCCTCCTCGTCGTCGCGCCGCCCGCGCCTGCGGGCGGCCAGATCGGCTCGCAGGCGCGTCGCGTACGTCTGCAGGCGCGCGGTCCACTCGCCCGCTCCGGAGCCGCCGATGATGTTGGCCTCGCGCACCACGCGCTCGATCTCGTCGGGCTCGGGGCTCTCGTCGCCCAGCACCGAGCGGTCGAGGCACGCGGCCTTCGCCACGCGCACGACGTGCGCCAGGCGATAGCCCTCGGCCGGGACGCGCAGGATGTCGAGCACCGTCTGCACGGGTGGACGCAGTCCGACGGGCTGGCCCGCACGCAGCCGCAGGGGCACGCCGACCTCCGCGAAGACCTCGGAGATCGCGCGGGCGTAGGAGTTCAGGTCGCGGGCAACGAGGGCGATGCGGTCGGTGGGCGCGCCCTCGAGGATGAGGCGCTTGATGCGGACGGCGACCTCTCGCACCTCCATGCGCTGGCCGGTGGCCTCGATGAAGGCCACGCTCGGGCCGGCCTCGGGCAGCGGGTCGGCGTCGCCTTCGACGAACAGGCGCTCGCCCATGCGCGCCGGGAGGCCACCGGCATCCGGGGCGTCGAGCCATCGCACGGGCAGGTCGCCGAGGTGCTCGCGGAGGCGGTCGAGCGTGCGCCTCGGGCGGCGGAAGACCTCGGGCCTACGCCCCTCGTCGCGCTCGAGACAGAGCGTGATGACCAGGCTCTCGGCTGGCTCGGCGAGGAGCTTGAGGACCTGGAGCTGCGTGGTGGTGAAGTCGTCGAAGCCATCGACGAGGATGGCCCGAAGGTCGCTGAAGGGCCGCCGGTCACCCCGACGCAGCACGTCGCGCGCCCACCAGAACAGGCCCGCGTCATCGTAGAGGTGCAGGCCCTGCAGTCGGGTCTGGTAGGCCTGGTAGATGCACGCCAGATCATGGCTGCGGTCATCGTACAGGTCCACGCGCTCCATGCGCTCGCGGAACTGCTCGGGGCGGACGGCGGTGCGTTTGAGCTCCTTGACGAACTCGCACAGGCCCTCGATGAAGCCGGGGAGTTCGCACATGCCCGCGAGCGCGCGCAACTCGCCATTGGCGCACAGCTCCTCGGCGACCGCGCGCATGAGCAGCCGCTGCTGCAGGGGGCTGATCGCGGCGACCCGCTCGTGGTTGGCGCTGAGGAGCAGTTCCGCCAGGTCGGGGAAGGTCAGGATGCGCGGGTCGAGCAGGCCGGGCAGGCGCTCCTCGACGACCAGGCGACGGCGCACGCGCTCGCAGGCGAGGCGAGTGGGGAGCAGGAGCACGACGGCGTCCTCGCCATCGCGCCGGACCGCCTCGACGTAGCGCCCGACGACCGCCTCGG
>JALGUI010000504.1 GCA_029820915.1 Candidatus Zipacnadia bacterium
TCGCTGACCGAGACGCTGGACGCCATCGAGATGGCCACGCGGGCCGGCATGACGGCGGTGGTGTCACACCGCAGCGGGGAGACCGAGGACACGACCATCGCCGACATCGTGGTCGCGACCAACGCCGGGCAGATCAAGACCGGCGCGCCGTCGCGCACCGACCGGGTGGCGAAGTACAACCAGCTCCTGCGTATCGAGGAGATGCTGGGCGACATCGCCGAGTATCCGGGCCTCGGCGCCTTTTACAATCTGGCCGGCAAGTAGTATACTGCGTCGCACTGCCGACGGGAATCGCAGCACAGCCACAGCCCTGATAGTCAACGCGCCCGGCCGCGACACGCGGGCGGGGCGCACGGCTGGGGAGTTGGATGGCGGTGGCGGCATCGCAGGACGCTACGCACGAGGAGATGCGCCGACGCGCCTTGCGTCGCAGGTGGCTGTTCATCGGCGCCCTGGCCTTCGCGACGATCGCGTGGGGGCCACGGGCGGTGATGATGATGGCCCACGGCTGGTGCGCGTCATCGCAGGCGCTCACCCGCGAGGACGGTATCGGCCGGACGCGTGATCGCGTCGCGTCCCTCGAGCGCCAGGTCGCCTACACAGACACCACCGAGGGCAAGGACCTGGAGGCCAAGCGGCAGTTCGGCGTCGGCCCGCGGGATGAGATCTGGATCACGGTCGAGGTCGAGGAGCCGCGCCCGCCGGCCTCGTCGCCCGTGGGCATCGGCGACCGCACATACGGGTGGCTGACCGACGTCGGCAGCAGCACCGTCGATCGCGTGCGCGGCGCCTGGGACGTGGTGCGCTACTGGACGGGGCTGGACGACGTGAGCGACTGCGTCCCGACCGAGGCGGAGGCGGAGGATGAGGCCGCCGAGGATGGGGAGGACGCGCAGCAGTAACCGAGGAGGACACCCACGCGGCCGCGGCCGCTCCCACCGGAGCCCGCGGCCGCGTTCACGTACGGTGCTGCTGGCGCTGAGCGTCCTCTCGGTGCTCGCGACAGGCTGCGAGGAGCGCCAGGAGTTCGATCTGTGGCCAATCATCATGACCACGAGCCCCTCTCCGGCGCACGAGTTCGCCTGGCTCTCGCCTGCCGATCCGCGCCGCGTTGATGCGCAGTACGGTGAGCCGGTGCGGACCGAGGGGCGCGTCCGAGCCATCTGCCCCAGCCCATTCATAGAGGTGGCCCTCGGCTTCGCCATCTTCCACGACAAGGGCGTGCATCTCGCCGGGTGGATACCCGGCACGAACGGGCCGCTCAAGGTCGGCGGCGATATGCCGCTCGTGCGTGCTGCCGTGCGGGCGTGGCCTGACGGCCTCGACTTCCCCCTTGCCGCGCTGATCGCGGGCGGGCGACCCCAGCCCCATGGCCTCCCGGGGCGCGGCGACGCCGAGCCCCCGCCGTGGCTGCTCGGCGGTCAGCTCCGTCTGGCGTGGCTCGACGAGGAGCGGCTCGTCATCGGCGAGACCGAGCTGCCCGCGGATGTGAACCCCTGGCGCGTCAGGGCCGCTAGGTTCGCGGGCGAGGAGAACCTGCTCGTCTTCGTCTACAACCGCGCGCCCTTCGACGATGTAGCGCGCCGGCGGCCGTGGGTATACCGCGTGGTGGAGGGCGAGGACGGTCTCCCCCACCTCGAAGCGCGCTGGCGCGGGACGTCCTTCGCGCACCCGTTCCGCGCCGCGACGTTCTGCGACCTGAGCGGCTCAGGCGAGGGCGAGATCGCGGCGCTGGAGGTCGCCGAGGACGGTGGGCGGATGCTGACGGCCTACCGCTTCGAGGGCTTCGGGCTGGAGGGGATGGCGCCGAGCGTCAAGCTGCCGGCCGTCGAGGACCGGCTGGAGGCGGCCGACTGGGTGGGAGGACGGGAACAGGAGCTGGTCGTGCGCTGCACCAACGGGCGCTTCGTCTTCTTCCAGCTTGATTCAGAGGCGGAGGAGCTGTCGGAGGCGTTGACCGTGGAGGGCCCCCGAGAGGTGCTGGGCTGGGTCGTGACGGACCAGCACGGGGGCGAGCCGGGCGACATCCTGTGCGTGCTCCGCGATGGCGAGACCTGGTGGGCCGACTCCTGGCAGTTCGACCCCCGGCGCAACCCCTGAGTAGCGATCAGCCGATCGCGACCGGCAGCAGCGCCGTCCAGCGCGTGCTCTCGCGGTTGCCGCGCGCGAACCAGGGGACCAGCGTCACCGTCGCGCGCCGCCCGGTGCACCTGGTCCGACATGCTGCGTACGCCGGCCCGTCCCCCGGCCAGTCGAGCGCCATCGCGCTCGCCCCCAGCGCCGGCAGCCCCGTCGCGCCCTCCAGGCCCGCGGGCACGGCGACCTCGGCGGCCTCCCCCTCGACCGCCAGCCGGGCAAGCTCGAGCCCGCCCGCATCCTGCGCCTCCAGGCAGTAGAGCAGCGGCCCGCGCATGAAGGCCACCTGGCCGGTGTTGCAGGCGATCTCCGGCCGTGACACGACGGCGACGGGCGCCATCGGCAGGTCGAGCGTGACCGCGTCCCCCGCCGCCCAGGTGCGGTCGAGGGTGCAGTACTGACCCGGCGCAGCCGCGACCGGATCGCCGCCCGCGACCTTCACCTGCGCGCGCTGACACCACCCGGGGATGCGCAGCTCGAGGCGGAAGCGTACAGGACGCTCGGGGTGCACCGCGATCTCGACGGGCCCGTCCGCCGGGTAGTCGGTGCGCGTGCGCAGATGGACGGACACGCCGCCGACTTCGGCGGTGCACTCAGCGTCCGTGTAGAGGTTCACCTGCAGGCCGCCATCAGTGAGGG
>JALGUI010000505.1 GCA_029820915.1 Candidatus Zipacnadia bacterium
GCCCGTCCACGCACTGCGCGGCCTCGCGCTGCTGCTCGTTGAGCTGCTCCAGTAGCGACATTCGGCGATGACTCCCTGCGATGACGAGGCGCCCCCAAGCGGCGAGGGCGCCCGCGATGTGTATGATGGCCTGTCCAGCGACGTACAACCTTGAGGGGGCAAACCTGTGCGCCGCTGCTTCAGTATATCACATCTCCGGCGGGGAGTCTCCCTCGTCAGAGCGCGTCTCTTCGTCGAGCCGGGCGAGCCACTCGCGGACCTCCTGCTCCTCCGGCACGCCGAGCCCTTCGAGGGCCATCAGCGCCTCCCCCCAACGTCTGCGCGCGGTCAATGGGTCTCCCCTCTCAGCAGCCGATGTCCCCATGTTCATGAGCGTCCGGCCCTGGCCGAGACGGTCTCGGAGTTGCGTGCGGATCCGAAGAGCCTGCTGGCGGTAGGCCTCCGCTTCGTCGTGGCGGGCTGCACGCTGAAGGGCATTCGCCAAGTCATCGGCCACGCAGGCCAGATCGTGTAGGGCGCCGAGTTCCTCCAGAGCGTTGAGCGCCTGCGTCAGCCAGCTGATTGCGGCGTCGAGCTTGCCTGACGCCGCGTTGGCCATGGCCACGATATGGGCGGCCTGCGCCTGCACGGATGGCGCACCACACCCGCTCGCTAGAGCCATGGCCTTCCCTGCAGACCTCACCGCACGGCCCCACCGGCCCCGTCGGGCCCAAGCGGCCGCGATATTGGCCAGCGCCTGCGCCTGTCCGCTCACGTTGCCGAGCCGTCTGCTCGCGACAAGTTCCTTCCTGTGGCAGGACAGTGACTCGTCGTGCCGGCCTAGCAGCCCAGCGAGCCGTCCGAGCAGGGCCAGCACGCGGGCTTCCCCGAAGACGTCGCGGGATGCCCGCGCTAGTCGCAGCGCCTCCTCCTGAGACGCCATGGCAAGATCATGGCGTCCGTTCATCTCGTGGAGCTCGCCCCGGAAGCTCGCGATCTGCCAAGGGGTCTCGCCGGGGCCCACACCGGACCATGCCCGCACTTGGCCACCGTCCTGAATGGCGGCAAGTGTGTCGGCGACGAGGTCACGGTCCCATTCTAGGGAGGCATCGTCCACAAGTTGGTGAGCGGGGCACCCCCATTCCGGTCTGCCGGCCGCTACGAGGAAGTACAGGCACTCCGTATGCCACGGACCGCCGCGGTGTGGTCCGCAGCAGGATGCCCCTCGGTTGGCCAGTAGCTCCAACTCACCCTCTGCGCCCAACCGGGCCAGCGCCAGCTCACGTACTGTCTGATGCGCGGCCCAAGCCGCCGGCGCGCCGGTATCGGCGTATCGGGCTGCATTGATCAGCGAGAGGCCTGTCAGGTCCTCGAACGCCTCCGGCGTGATGTCCTGTCCCGCGACTGCGCTCAGGAGCGGCCGGTCGAACCACCGGCACACGCAGGCTGCGCGCAGGAGGTGCCACTGCTCGCGCGGGAGCCCCTCGGCGAGGCGCTGGAAGAGTTTCTCTCGGTCCTCGCCGGCCCCGGACAGATCGTCGGCAGTGAGGGACCGCCCCTCGTCGCGCTGGATGCGTAGGGCGATGTCCGCGCTGACGCCCATCCAGAGCGCGTGTCCTCCCGTGACGTCGACGATCGCCTGGTGGCTCTCGTCGTTAACACCGCGCAGTCGGAGGTACTCCCTTAGGTAACGGCCGTCGTCGTCCCCGGGTATGAGGTCCACAGGAACTGACTCAGCGCCCCGCCCCGCTGACGCTTCCTCCAAGGGCTCGGGCAACTGACCGTCGCTCGACCGCAGTCCAACGACCATTGAGCACCCAACGGCGCCGCCGCACAGCTGGCCGACCGCCGCCAACAGCCGATCCCCCTCCTGGGTCCCTGCATCGACCCAATCGAGCCCGTCGAGCAGCAGTACCGGCCAGCGCCAATCCGGGTGCCGAGCATCGCTGCGGAGAAGGTCGCTGATGTCATCGGCGAACGCCGACGCCAGCGCTTCCTCTCCCTCGTACGGGTGCTGCCAGTGCAGCGCGTCCGCGATGTTGAGCCTGTGGTACTTGCGGTGCTTGAAGCAGTCGAGATCCCCTGCGGCGCGGATGGCACCGAGAATGTCGCCGAGACCGCCCGCGTGCTCAAGCACGTTCAGGAGAACCGGGAACTCGCCCGGCTTGTCCGCCGGAGCGAAGCCCTGCAATTGGCGCAGCCGTGCGAGGATCAACTCGAATCGCGGGAACTGCAGGCCATACGGTTCGAGTTCGCGCTTGACGTGATGCACGAGGCCTTCGGGATAGGTCACCCCCATGCTCGCCTGCGAGAAGTCAACGAGGGCATGCGGAAGGTGGGCCTCGGGGTACTCGGGGCGGCCCTGCATGCAGAGGTCCTGGCGGACCTTGTCGAGGAGAGTGCTCTTCCCCATCCCCCCGGCACCGTAGAGCACTACCACGGGAACCGGCCGCTCAACTGGCGTCTGCAGGAGTTCACGGATGCGCGCAAGTTCGGCTTCGCGATCCACGAAGCAGGCGAGGCGATCAGTCTCGCACGCGAAGGTCACGCGCTTGCGGGCCATTGGTGTTCCCCCTCACGGACTGCAACGGCGGGCCGGTCAGGCGACCGGCCCGCCCGCACGGCAACTGCCTATGCCTCGACGGTCTCGGTCGCCCCCGCGTGCTCCAGCGCGGCCGCGATGAAGCCGCGGAAGAGCGGGTGTGCGCGGTTGGGGCGCGACTTGAACTCCGGGTGGAACTGGCTGGCGATGAAGAACGGATGGTCGGGCAGCTCGATCATCTCCACC
>JALGUI010000506.1 GCA_029820915.1 Candidatus Zipacnadia bacterium
GGCGGCCCGGGAGCGCGACGTGAGCGTGCTCACCGGCCTCGGCTGGACGCCGGGCATCTCGAATGTGCTGGCGCGCAAGGCCGCCGACCAGCTCGACGAGGTCGAAGAGATCAACGTGGCCTGGGGCAGCAGCGCCAGCGACTCCGAGGGCTTCGCCGTGATCCTGCACACGCTGCACATCTTCAGCGGCACCGTCCCGAGCTTCCAGGACGGCGAGCTTCTGCAGGTCCCGGCCGGCTCAGGCAAGGAGCGGGTGCTCTTCCCCCAGCCGCTGGGCGAGTGCAACGTCTTCCATCTCGGGCACCCCGAGCCGGTGACGCTGCCGCTCACCTACCCCCGCGCGCGCACCGTCACTCTCAAGGGTGGGCTGTCCGAGGACATGCTCAACTCGCTCGCCATTCTCGTGGCACGGCTGCACCTGAGCAACACGCACGGCAAGCGAGTGGCGGTCGCGAAGCTCCTCAAGGCGCTGCTGCCGGTGCTGGGCAGGATCGGCAAGCCCGCGGAACCGTGCTCCGGCGTTCGCGTGGACGTGAAGGGCGTGAAGGACGGCGACCCGACCCGCATCACCTACGGCGCCGCCGACAACATGGACAGGCTGACCGGACTGCCGCTCGCCATCGGCGCGCTCATGCTGGGGCGGGGCGAGATCACCGGGCGTGGCGTGCTGGCCCCCGAGGCGTGCATCCCGCCCGACCCGTTCATCGCGGAGTTGGCGAAGCGCGGCGTCACGATCTACGAGGGCGATCGCTTCGAGCGACCGGTGTCGTAGGCGCTGTGCCACGTCGGCCGGTGGGTGAGGAGGGGGCGCGCTGGGAGCATGGCCGGCCCAGGTCCCGGAGGGGCAGAGGGTTCGCGCATGGCTCGGGCGAATGGCCGCGACGGGCGGCGGGTGAGCGCGGCCCGCGGCCGACGCGTGGGAGCATCACTGAAAGGACTTGACGCCGGTGCTGCGCGACATTGCCCTGCCCACCCTGGCCCTGATGTTGATGGCCACCCCGGTGCACTCCGCGCCGCCGCTGCCCGTCTGGACGGGAGCCGACGCCGGCGACCTCGTCAACGTCGCGACCGTCCGTGACTGCGCCAACGTCGTCGCCTCGGCCAAGACGCGCCGGCGCTACGTGGACGGCCCCGAGCGCACGATCGACGGCCGCATGGACACATGCTGGCGCGCCGGCGACCCGGGCCCGCAGTGGCTCGAGGTGGACTGGAAGTTCCCGCGCACCATCGCCCGGGTCACCCTGACGCAGCCGGAGCCGGCCACTCCGACCCACTACCGCGTGCTCGGCAAGATGGGGGGGGTCATCAGCGGCGAGTGGGAGACGCTGGCCGAGGGCGAGGCCGTGCTGAACCCGGCGGTCATCGACGCCGCCTTCGATCCGCTGCCCGTGAAGAGCATCCGCGTCGAGCTCACCCCGGCCGATCCCAACGCGGTCCTCGCGGTGTCGGAGCTGCAGGCCTTCGCGCCACGGACCGACTGCGTCCCCGACCTGGCCTGGCACGCGCAGTGGATCTGGCACAACGCGCCTCTGCCCGCCGGCCTGGGGCTCGACACCGACGAGGGCGTGCGCGCCGCGACCGAGGGGGAGCGCCTCTTCCGCTGCACGTTCGATCTCCCGGATGCCGGCGCGGTGACGCACGCCGGGCTGCTCGCGGTGGCCCGCAGCTCGGCGACAGTGTTCGTCAACGGCGTGGCGATCGGCGGCGCGTCCTCGCCGGAGCCGTCGCTGCTCGACCTGCGGGACTCGCTGCGCGACGGGCGCAACGTCATCGCCATCCGCGCCGAGTTCGAGGGTCGCGGCTGGGCCGGCTTCGTGGCCGAGGCGGCGATCGAGTTCGCCGATGGCCCGCTACTCGCGATCCTCACCGGCGAGGCCGGCTGGCGGGCATCGCTGTCGGAGGAGCCGGGCTGGGCCGCCGTGGACTTCGACGACTCCGGCTGGGCGGCGGCGGACGCCGTCTGCCCGCCCTACCAGTCGCCCCACTACCTGGGAGGGCGGCGCATCCTGGAGGAGATCGCGTACCATCCGCCGGGCGCGCCCGCGCAGGTGTCGCTGATGGCCATCGAGCTGCCCACCTCAGTGATGCCCGGCGCCTGGGCCACCATCCGCGCGACGGTGCGCGCCGACCAGCCCCTGCGGCGCGACTACGGCTTTGTGCTCACGGGCGGATGGGAGAGTCTGACGCGCGGCGATGACTATCAGCTCATCCAGGCGATGGCCTGGCCGGAGACGCCCACCAGTGAGTGGCGCGTGGGGGAGAGCTACCCACTGGCGATGCGTGTCTGGGTGCCGGAGCACGCGCCCCGCGGCGAGACCATCGACCTGCAGCTCTACGGCTCCGATGGGCAGGGCCGGCTGGAGCTGCTGAGCGAGGAGCCGCTTACGCTGAGCTTCGCACCGAGTCCGCCGCCCGAGCCGCCGCCCGGCGACGGCACGGTCGCCGTCGTGCCGAATGGCGAGGGCTGGGTCATCTCGCACGGCGGTGAGATCCTGACCGGCCGCTGCGCCGTCATCCAGTCGATGAAGTCGTTCGAGCTCATGTGCAACGAGGTGATGATGGGCCACCGCCTGTTCTCGGTGGGCACTTACCCGCATTACCTCGTCGATGTCGCGGAGAACGAAGACGCGAACGTTGACCTGGCCTTCCGGATCATCGACCGGCAGATCCGCGTCATCCGCTCGTACTCCCCGGACGCGCGCTTCCTGATCGCAATGATCTACCGCCCTACGGCGGCGTTCCTGGCGGAGCATGAGGACCAGCGT
>JALGUI010000507.1 GCA_029820915.1 Candidatus Zipacnadia bacterium
GGCGCCCTCGCCTGCCGAGTCGTAGGTACTCGAGCTTCCGCAAGCAAGCCCTAGCCCTCGCGCGCCAGCAGCCAGATGCCCAGCAGGCCGAAGATGGCGTCGGGCATCCAACCCGCCAGCATCGGTGGCATCGCCCCGGCCAGCCCGAAGGCCAGCGTCCAGGAGCGCACGCCGTTGTAGAGGAAGACCACCAGGATCGCCACCACGACGCCGACGTACGTGCCGTGCCGCGCGTAGCGGTGTCCGAGCGGCGCGGCGATGAGCGCGAAGACCAGGCAGGCGACAGGTATCGAGTACTTGAAGTGCAGATAGACCTGAAGCTGCCGGGTGTCGCTCCCGGTGCGCTCGCGCACCTGGATCACGTCGAGTAGCTCGTGCGGCGCCAGCTCAGCCGGCGAGCGCCGCTCGGCGTAGTAACGCTGCAGCGCGCGGGCCAGCCTGACGCTGCGCTGGTCGAAGCGCTCGATGGCGCCGACCGGCTCGCCGTGCTCGTCGAGCCTGACGCTCGCCCCGTCCCGCAGGTTCCAGAGGTTGTCCTGCAGCTCGGCGCGCTCCGCCGTCGTGATCGAGCGGATATTGCCGTCCTCGTCGCGCTCCCAGATGACGACCTGGCGCAGCAGGTTCTCGGCCGGCAGCATGTCGCGAACGTAGAAGATGCGGCCCTGCTCGTCGCGGAAGTACTGGTTGTGCGCCTCTCGCACCACCGGCTGGGTCATCATCATCCGCGCCAGCGTCTCCTGCGCGGCCTGCATGGTGCCCGGCACGACGTACTGGTTGAGGGCGATGCCCAGCCCGCCGGCGAGGGCGCCCAGGAGCACCGGCCCGGCGCAGATGCGCCGGAAGGACACCCCGCCCGCGCGCATGGCCGTGATCTCGCCGTGATACGCGAGCGTGGCGGTGGCCATTGCCACGCCGAGCAGCGTTCCGAAAGGCAGCGACCACACGGCGGCCCTGGGCGCGCGCAGGAGCAGGTACTTGACGATCAACTCCGGCGCGACGCGGCCGCCCACGATCGTGGAGCTGATGTGGTAGGCCACCTCCGCCAGCAGGATCAGCACGAACAGCAGCAGGCCGATGACGAAGGGCAGCGTGACGCGCCTGAGTAGATAGCGATCCAGCAGTCGCATCGGCTTCTCCGCAGAATGCATGTCGGGCTGGAAGCTGAGAGCGCGCAGGGGCGCGCGCTCACCTGCGCCTGATCCCGCCCCCCGGCGGGATCAGGCGCAGGCCGACCTACGCGAACAATGCGGGCTAGTCGTCGCCCTCGAGGATCACCACGGCCATGGCCTTGTCCGTCTCGTGCGACAGCGAGACGTGGATGCGGGTGACGCCGAGTTCGTCGGCCCGCGCCCGCGCCACGCCGCTGAGCAAGATCTCCGGCATTCCGCTCGGGTGCTTGCGCACCTCGATCTGCGTGAACTGCACGCCGCCGCGCCAGCCGGTGCCGAGGGCCTTCATGGTCGCCTCCTTGGCCGCGAAGCGCGTGCCGAGGCGTTCGGCGAGCGTGGCACGCCGACCGGCGGCCTCGATCTCCCGGCGCGTGAAGACGCGCCGCAGAAAGCGGTCGCCGTAGAGCTCGCACATGCGGTCGAGGCGCTCGGTAGAGACGATATCCGTGCCGATGCCGAGGATCATGCGAAGCTCCTGATGATGCACCTCACGTGCCCCCCGCCGGGGCCATCGCGCCTTGATCGGCGGCCGATGGCAGACTTCTCGGCAGCGGCGTGCCGTGTGTCGTTCGCTGTTGCTCGCAGCTCGCAACTGCCGTTGCTGCCGGCGAAGCCGGCCTCACTCGCAGATGATGACCCGGGTGCCGACGGGTATCGTGTCGTACATCTCGATGGCGTGCTGGTTGGTCAGACGGATGCAGCCGCCCGAGATGCGGCGGCCGATGGAGGACGGTTGGTTGGTGCCGTGGATGCCGATGGCGCGGCCGGTCTCGTAGCCGCGGGCCGTCGTGCCCAGCCACCGCGCGCCCAGCGGGTTGCGGGGACTCCCGCCGGGCATGTACTCGCCCCAGTAGGCTCGCCAGGCCGCCCACTTGGCCTTGTTCTGGATGTGGAAGCTGCCCACCGGCGAGTTGTTGCCCGCCCCCACGCAGCACGACCAGCACACGAGCTGCTCGCCCGCGTAGTGTATGGTCAGCGTGCGGCTCGAGCGATCGATGACGATCTCGAAGAGGTCCTCGGGCATGGCGACCGACATCTCACGGTCGCCACTGCTCAGCCGCCACGCGCGGCGCTGCTCGTCGTAGCTGACCTCGACCGGCAGCAGCGCGCTCAACCCGCGCACCGGGACGTACAGGCGCTCCTCGATCACCACCGGTACCGCGGCCAGCTCGACGGGCCGCAGGTTGCGGCGGGCGGTGCGCGACAGCGGCGCGATCTCGATGATCCCCGCCGGGCAGATCAGCCGCGCCGGGGCGCCCGACGATGCCTGGTGCAGCTCGGCCCCGACCAGGTTCGCGATGCTGTCAATGGCCGCATAGGAGACGTCGCCCGCGCGCACGCCGCCGGTGAGGGCGCCTACGCGCGCCCTGGCCCGCTTCAGCGCCGTCTGCAGCTCGCCACCCGACTGCGTCTCGGCGGACAGGTCAGGCTCCGGCGTGGGCGGCCCCGGCTCACCGGCGCGGATGCGCTCTGACAGCGGGCCGGACACGATGCAGGCGAGGGGCCCCGATGACGCGGCGGAGTGGCCGTTGGAGAGCCGCTCGTACAGGGCGAGGTCGGCGAGGGATAGCACGAAGTAGAGGGCCGCAAGCGCC
>JALGUI010000508.1 GCA_029820915.1 Candidatus Zipacnadia bacterium
GAAGCGATTGCCGAGCCGGTCGCTCAGGCGACTCCACAGGATGTTGGACATGCTGTAGCACAGGACGCAGGAGGCCAGCGCAAGGCCGACCATCGCCTCGGTCATGCCCAGCGTGCGGTAGGCGAAGGGCACGAGGAAGGGCGTGAACAGCCCCATCGCGGCGGCGAGGACGACGCGCGAGGCCATGAAGCGCCGGAAGTTCGGCTCGCGCCGGGCTCGCCGGAAGCCGCGGATGAGCTGGGTAGTGAGCGGTAGTCTGCGCGTCTCGACCTTGTGCCACGGCTCGCGCGCGAACCACCACGTCGCCAGCGACACGACGACGACCAGAGCGGCCACGCCGAAGAGCAGGGCGTAGTTGTGCGGGAAGAACAGCCCGCTGTCATCGCTGAGCACCCATTTGACCCAGAAGCCGGCGCCGAACGCCATCAGGCCGCCGAAGAAGAAGCGCGTGGCGAAGAACCTGCCGCGCCGCTCGGCCGGCACCGAGTCGGTGACCACGCTCATGAAGGGGATCAGGCCGATGCCGCCGCCGGAGGTAAACAGCAGGTAGCCCGCGCAGATGGTGACCACGCTCATGAAGGGGATCAGGCCGATGCCGCCGCCGGAGGTAAACAGCAGGTAGCCCGCGCAGATGGCGACGAAGGCAAGCGCCGGCATGTCGGCCGCCAGGTATCTGGCCGATGCCCACACCCCGAAGATGGCGAAGACGCGCACGACCGCGGAGAGCCGGTAGAACGAGTGCCGGCGCTGGGCCGTGGACATCACCGGCGTCATCAGGAGCGGCGGCCAGAACCAGCCGGCGTTCACGACGGAGACGAGCAGGCCGACGTAGAGCGGGTTGTCGCCCATCAGCGCGATCGCGAAGGCCGGGAGGATGGTGTCGGGGTCGGTGAGCGCGCGCGCCAGCAGCCACGAGGAGCCGTTGACGACGCCGAGCGTGAAGTTGCGCTGAATGAGGGGCTTGCTGCCTGGCTCGGACATCGGCTCCCCCGGTCGGTGGGCGGCGATCCCCTGCATGCGCCGGCTCACGGGCGGTCGATGACGCGCACGCGCCCGTCGGTGGTGGCCCAGTAGACGCGGCCGAAGGCGGCGATAAGGTCCGACGTCTCGGCCTCGGCGATCCTGCGGGCGGTGATGCCACCGGTCTCGGCGTTGAGCGCGACAAGGCTCGGGCCCGCTGCGCACCACACGGTGTCGCCCAGGACCACGGGGGCCACGGCGATCGATCCGGGCAGCCGCGCGCGCCACATCTCGGTCATGTCGCTGGGATTGATACGCACCAGCAGCCCCGAGCTGTCGCCGGCCACCACGACGGTGCCGTCCACGCCTACCGGCGCCCGCACCAGGCCCTCGAACTCGAAGGACGCGACGAACTCGCCCTCGCGCGTGATGTTGTGCAGCTTCCCGGCATCATCGCCGACGAGGATGGTGCTCGGGCCCATGCGCGGCGCGGCGTAGATCGGGGCGTCGGTCTCGACGCGCCAGACCTCGCCGCCGTCGGCGCGGGAGACGCAGATGACCTCGCCGGCGAGCGTGGCGGCGATGACCGTGTCCTCGGTCACCAGTGGCGGGGCTACGACCTTGGCGCCCAGCTCGGACCGCCAGATCACCGAGCCCTCGGCGGTCGCGGCGTAGAGGCACCCGTCCTCGGAGCCGAAGTACGCCCGGTCTGCGTCGGCGGTTACGGCGCAGACCGCGCCTCCGACCTCGATCTCCCAGGCCTGCAGCCCCGTGGCCAGGTCCACGGCGCGCAGCCGGACGTCGGCGCAGGGCAAGAGCGCGAGTCCCGGCGCAAGCGCGGGGCGTCCCAGGAAGCCGGCCGGGTGGGTGAAGTCGCGCCCCCAGCCAACGCCGTCGAGCGTGAGGTCGGGCATGATGCGCGCGAGGCGGCCCGAGCGGCCACACACGAGGACGAAGTCGGGCCCCGCCGCCAGCCAGCAGACGTCGGGCCCGAGCAGACGGTAGGCCGATGGCGCGGGCCGGGCCGGGCCGCGCCACGACAGCGCCACCACCAGGGCCGCGACGACCGCCGCGACGATGATGATCAGCCGCTGGCGGGTGACCCGCTCGCGGCGCTTCTGTTGCCACCGGCTGCGATAGTCCAAGAGCCTGCCGCCGACCTCCTCAAGGCGCGCATTATAGCATACGGCGGCCAGCGACAGCCAACAGCAGCCAAGGGGGGCAATCTTCGCTGTCGGCAGCACTGCGCGCAGGACCGGCATGTGCAGGCGAGGGCGCCTGCACTCCACGAAGGGATCGGGCGGCGGGCGGTGAGCCGGCGGCGCTCAGCCGCCGAGCGCCTGCTGGGCGGCCCGGCGGTGGCTCTCCGACGGGTGGTGCTCGGAGACGTACTCGAGGGCCACGCGATAGGACGGGTCGGAGGCCGCGGGCATCGACTCCGCCAGCGTGCGCGCGATCATCCGCCGAACCGCCTCGGACGCGGAGGCGTCGCCAACCGCGATCATGTCGTCCACGCGACCCGCACGGCTGACGCGGCCCACGACGATGCTGTTACTGCCCAGCTTCATAGCGGCCGCGCGCGCCGTCTCCTCCCACACCGACGCGCGGGCGATGGTGATCATCGCCTCCATCGCCGGCTCGGACGTGTTCAGCAGCTCGCCGAGGCGCTCGACGATGTGCTGGCGCACGGGATCGCGATCGAGGCCGGCCTTATGCCGGTCGGCGATGCGGCGCGACTGGTCGGCCGCGTGCGAGATCGCCTCGGCCTCCTCGATGATGTGCTCGGGGATGGCGGCCTCGCCCTCTTCGGGCGCCTCGAAGTCGCGGAAGATGGCCCGGCCGCCCAGCGCGCTCACGCCGATCGGGGCCGTGCGCTTGATCTCGCGGCGCAGGCACGCCCCGGCCACGAGCGGCTCGAAGACCTCACGCTGGATCAGCGCGTCGGTCATGCGACGCGCGGAGATCTCCGTGCCGATGAGCATGAGGTGGCTGAGCATCTCGACCTCGCCGGCCGCGATGAGGTCATCGAGCGCCTGGAGGATGTCGCGCTCGACGTTGCCCTCCATCAGGATTGCGATCTCCGGGGCGCACTTGACGAAAGTCTGCAGTTCCACGTGCTCCACCTCGCTATTGTGCGCGCGGGGCCGGGCCTCAGGTGGCGGCCGTCGCCACGGGATAGCCCATGGCGGTCGCGCGCACGCTGACCTCGATGATCTGCTCCTCGCCGGTCGAGAGACGCCCGACGCGGCGGTCCACCTGCAGCTCGACGCGCGGGGCGGCGGCGCCGGCCGCGACCGCGCGCTCGCGGGCCGCCCTCGCCGCCT
>JALGUI010000509.1 GCA_029820915.1 Candidatus Zipacnadia bacterium
GGCTTCTACGCCGAGGATCGCGAGGTGCTGGCGCTGCTTCAGGTCGTGGCCGAGCGCCGGAAGCTCGTCTCCGTCCACACGCGCAGCCAGGCCGACGAGTTCACCGAAGCCATCGCAGAGGTCGCCGACCTGTGCATGCGCGCCGGCGCGGGGCTCCGGTTGCAGATCGACCACCTCAAGCGCTCGGGGATGCGCTGCTGGGGGACGATGGACGAGCCGCTGGCGCTCATCGAGAGCCTGCGCGAGGGCGGGCTGGACATCGCCTATGACGTCTACCCCTACGTGGCCGGCAGCAAGCATCTGGCCGGCTCACTGCCGGCCTGGGTGCATGACGGCGGCCATGCCGCGATGCTCGAGCGCATCGCGCAGCCCCAGACGCGCGAGCGACTGCGCGCCGAGCACGAGAAGTACCTCGCCGGCGAGCGCGACCACAACCCGTTCGAGCTGGACTTCGACCGCATCCTGATCACCGATGTGCGCACCGAGGCGAACCGCGGCGCCATCGGCCGCACCCTCGACGAGGTCGCCGATGAGCGTGGCGAGGACCCGGCGGACGCGTACCTGAATCTGCTTATCGAGGAGGATGGCCACGTCAGCGCGGTCTTCTTCTCCATGAACGAGGACGACATGCGCCAGGCGCTGGCGCATCCGCTCGGCTGCATCGCCACCGATGGGCTGGCCTTCGCCCCCGAGGGCCCGGCGCACCTGGGCAACCCGCACCCGCGCTCGTACGGCACCTACCCGCGGCTGCTCGGCAAGTACGTCCGCGACGAGAGGGTCCTCGGGCTCGAGGAGGCCGTGCGCAAGTGCACCTCGTGGCCCGCCGAGCGCATGGGCCTGACCGACCGCGGGCGCATCGCGCGCGGCCTGCGCGCGGACCTCGTCATCTTCGATCACCGGCGCATCATCGACACCGCGACCTACGAGGAGCCGCACCAGTTCCCGCGTGGCATCGAGTACGTCCTGATCGGGGGGAAGATCGCAGTCGAGGCGCGAAGACAGAACACGGAGCGCTACGGCGGGGCGTTGCTGGCCTGAGGAGACGCCGCCAATGGTCTGGATCGGCACCAGCGGGTACTCCGCATCACCGCCGGGGGACGCCCCCTTGAGGACCCTCGCCCACGTTGCTCACGACGCGGAATCCCCAGTGGCTGCCTGCTTCGTCGGGTCCCTCGCCGCTGCGCTCCGCACAGCGGCATTGGGCAGGCTGACCCGCCAGTAGGTCCCATGAACCGCCGCGCAATACGTGGGCCTCGCCTGTCTCCGGCCCGGTCGGATCGCGTCGCGGTGAACTTTCGTAGTAGTGCGGCGCGTAGCGGTCCGCGCACCATTCCAACACATTCCCCGCCATGTCCCGCGCGCCGCACCAGCTCGCACCGGATGGGAAGCTGCCTGCTGGAAAAGTCCGGAGCCCAGGCCCACGGTTGCCGTAATCACATAGCCGGTCACCATCCCACTCGTCGCCCCACGGATAGCACCTGCTCTCAGGGCCACGCGCCGCGTACTCCCACTGCGCTTCAGTTGGCAGTTCCAGTCCGACTGATTCACAGAAGCGCACGCAATCGTGCCAGGCCAGGCCGACAACAGGGTGATCCGAGCCTGCTTGCCAACCTACGTGCGGGACATGCGGGTGGACTGAAGAGTACTGTGCAACCGTCACCTCGGTCTTGCCGATCCAGAAGCCGCTGATCTCGATCTCATGTGCTGGCCGTTCGTCTCCCTTGGGACTGTACCACTGATACACCCGATTGGTCAGGAAGTCCGCTAGCTCTTCGTCCGTGCTTCCCATGAGGAAGCTGCCGCCAGGTACCCAGACGAGTGCGATGCCCGCTGGCCCTTCGATTTCCTCGCCAGCCTCCGCGCCTGGCCGCTGCCACGGGCGCCCGTCGGGTACAGCGTCCTCCTCAGGTTTCTGGTCTCTGTGTTCCTCTGCTTGGCCGGCTTGCATGACCGATAGGCTCTCGAGAGGGTCTCTGCGGCCGATGCTTCTTGCCACACGCAAGCCTCGGTAGTTGCACCTATGATCTGGTGTGCAGCCCTCGCGGGCCGCACAGCGGCAGCGGTCAATCCAGTAGTTCCAGGACCCGCCGCGCACCACACGGCTGGAGCCACTGGTCGGTCCGACCGGATCTCGCCGGGGCGAGTGAGTATAGTAGTCCTTCTGGTACAAATCCGCGCACCACTCCCCGACGCTGCCCGCCATGTCCAGCACGCCACACCAGCTTGCACCCATGGGAATGCTCCCGGCTGGGAGCGCTCTGCCGTTAGTCGCGCGATTCCGGGTCCAGCACAGTCGCTTGTAGTCCGACTCACTGCCCCACGGGAAGACACGACTGCTCGATCCACGCGCCGCGTACTCCCATTGAGCCTCTGTGGGCAGCCCAAGCCCCACCTTCTGACAGAACTCGATACAATCATACCATGAAACGCAGACCATCGGGCCGCGGACGTCCCATGACCATAGACCAGCTGGCGGGTACTCATGCATCACCGGCCACCATTGCGCCAGGGTCACCTCCGTCTTCCCAATCCAGAACCCGCTCAACTCCACTTCATGTACGGGCTGCTCATCGGGATTACCGTCCGTGCTACCCATCATGAAGCTGCCGGCCGGCACCCAGACCAGAGGGATGCCCGCCGGGCCCACGATCTCCTGGCCCGCCTCCGTGCCCGGCTGCTCCCAGGGGCGCTCCTCACGCGGGAGTGCTTCCGTACCGTTCCCGCCCTCCGTGTGCCTAGGCCGCGTGGCCGTCGAGGTCC
>JALGUI010000510.1 GCA_029820915.1 Candidatus Zipacnadia bacterium
CGGGCGCGGATGCTGCTCGACCTCATCATGGACGATGACACCATCTGGGTGCTGACCTGCGATGACGCTGCTGAGGGCGCCACGCTGAACTGGCCCGGCACCCGGTTCTACGCCGGCAACTCCCCGGGCGGCTGGCACGCCGGCTGGAGCCGCGTTGACGAGGGGGACTGCGACCGGGTATGGACCGCGCCCTTCTGCCTGTTCGCCGGACAGCCGGTCTACGTCGGCGTTCTCCGGATTGGCTACTGGCACTACCAGAAGATCGGCCGCGAGGTCACGGCGGCGGAGCCGGTGACCATCGACTGGCGTATCGCCTACACTCGCGAGATCGTGGGCTCGCCCTTCGAGCCGGGCGGCCCATGGTGGCCGCTCTACCCGGGGGAGTGGCGGCTGGTGGCGAGCATCGACGGACACCATCACACGGTGCCGGTGACAGTGAGCGCGGAGCAGACGGGCAGCACCTCGCTGACCTTCGAGAGCCCGGCAACGGGAATGCTGGAGTATCTGCTCTTCTACCTCCACGATCGCACCGACGAGACTCCGGCGGAGATCTGGACTCCGACAGACATCTGCCGGGAGGCCACTCGGTGACGAGGTCGGCGCGGGCCCGACAACAGTGCCAACCTGAGATAGCCCGTCTGCCGACGACTTCGACAGGCGAGGGCGCCTGTCGTACGGATGAGGGTGTCGGGAAGGTCTCAGGACAACCTTCCGTAGTGCGGGCGCCCTCGCCTGCACAGTCGTTCCCGGGCGCTGATGACCAACGGACTTCTCCTGCCTGGTGCTATTCCAGCCCGAGGTCGAAGCTCCACACGTGCGAGCCGGAGGCGTAGTAGAGCCGTCCTGCGTGAATGACCGCGCCGGCTGAGACGCCCCGCGGCGGATCGCCGAGCTTCTCGTGCTCGAAGCTGCCGGGCGTGATGCGCACGATCGCGGCGGTGAAGGTCGCGTAGATGTTGCCGTCGGGCCCCAGCACCAGCGTCTGACGCGGCAGCCCGCCGTACCCGGACATGTCCTCGCGGTGGACGACCTCGCGGGTTGCCGGGTCGAAGACGAAGAACTGCGAGCCGCTGGCCAGCCCATAGATGAGCCCCTCCGGGCCGACCTCGATGCTGAACACTTCGGACGCTCCGGGCACCGGGGCGGTCTGAAAGACCACCTCGCGCGTCTCCCAGTCGAGGATGTAGAGCACGCCCTCGGTCGCCTGCGGATGCCCGCCGCCGGGCGTGGCGATGCTCGTGCCGCCAACCAGGTTGCCAGGCCCGACTCCCGTCGGGCCTGGCAGGAAGCGCATGGTGATCGTGCTGCTGAACGGGATGACCTGCTCGTGGGTGAGCAGCTCGGTCTCGCCGGTCTCCCGGTCGTGGACGGCGAGCCCGCCACCGCACAGCCCGTACCCGGCGTATCCACCCGACACCACCCAGCGCCCGGTTGCGTCGGCAACGCACGCGCGCGGCCGGCACAGGTCCGACTTGTACTGCGCCAGGACCATCGGGTTCGGGGCATCACCCTCGTCCGGGCTCCACGGCGCTGCGGGATCGTAGCGCCAGACGTGGCCGCCCGCGTAGGAGGCGGCGTAAAGCGCGTCTCCCGCGGCGGTCATCGCGCACATGTTCCCGCCACCGATGGTCGGGACGGGCCCCAGGTCGTCCAGCACGTCGATCGCCGGATCGTAGGCGATCAGGTGCATGGGGTGGCAGCTTGAGGCGTAGATCCTGCCATCAGGGCCCTCCGCCACTGAGGTGATGCTCGCGCCCTCTGACTCGTAGTCGAACTCGATGGTCTCGACGCGGCCGTCCGGGTGCGTCACGCCAATCCGCCGCTCAGGCAGGTTCAGCCTGGCGGCGCGCCCATCCGGAAGCGCGCCGGTCCTCAGGCCCCAACCGATGGCGCCCGTGGGCTCAGGCGCCGGCACATCCTCGGCCGCGACCTCCACGGCCTCACCGGCGTGCAGTCGCCACCACGTGCCGCCGGCCCTGCCGTAGACCTGCCCGTCGGTGCCCACCTGTACGTGACCGCTGCCCACCGGGCGCTGGTCCTCGGCCGGGATCTGCACCCGTTCCCCTGTGTGCGGGTTCATGGCGACCACGTTCTGGCGCGCGGTGCCGATGCCGGCATAGAGCCAGCCGGCATCGTCGGGCACCAGCGTATTGACGTAGTGCTCGGCCTCGTCGAGCTGCCCATGGTCGCGCATCTGCTGCGTCTCGGGGTCGTACGACACGAGCCGGCAGTTCGGGTAGGTGCCGGCGAAGATCAGGCCGCCGGGCCCATCGACCATGGCGCTGCCCGTGACGCAACTCTCGCTCGGCGCGGGAACCCCGTGGAAGAGCCACTCGCGCGCCTGCACGTCGAACTCGAGCAGCACCTTGCCCGCGAGGGTGTAGAAGCGGCCGTTGTTGCTCATCAGCGACGCGAACGGCGCGGAGTTGGGCACGCCTTCCGGGTACCAGAGCTGTTCGCTCTCGCCCGTGTCGAGGTCCACCACCAATATCCAGCCGCGCGGGCTCTGGTCGAGGCTTAGCGCCAGCAGCAGCCCATGGCCGTCCGCGCCCTCAGTCACGATCACGCCGCGGCTTTCCGCCACCGGCGCGCCCACGCCGTGGTCTGCGAAGCGTTCGTCCTGCGCCGTGGCTGCACCCATCATGCACACCAATCCCATGACCGCCAGAGTCCTCATTGCGCATCTCCTTCCCGCGTCCGGGCATCGATGATGTCGGCCGTGTGCGATCTGCCCGGTATCTCGTAGGGCCCTGCGCGCT
>JALGUI010000511.1 GCA_029820915.1 Candidatus Zipacnadia bacterium
TCGCCATGCCCACCCGCCCGTCGGCGTCGGAGCAGCGCAGCAGCAGCCAGCCGTTCTCGTAGTACTTGTAGAAGATCAGCCAGTTGCGGTCGCCGTCGGCGCCGCCGGACTCGAAGAAGCTGTGGAAGCACCCGTCATCGGGCGTCCAGTTCTCGGGCTTGACCCACAGGCTGACGGCCCCCGAGACGGCGATGACGTGGCAGGGGGTCGGGTAGTGGACCAGCGCCTCGCCCGCCCCGCCCACCAGCGCCTGGCCGGTGCGGCCCGGCTCGAAGCGAGGTGCGCCGCCGGTCACCTCGACCGGCTCGACGTCGCCTTGGGGTCCGGACGCCGTCAGCGTGCCGTCGAAGGTCGCGAGGAAGGTCGGCTCGTCCTGGGCGCCGGCCGCGACGGCCGGCGCGAGGCACGCCGCCACTGCCACGAAGCAAAGCATGGTCATCACCCGGTCCGCGTCGGTGTCCCGATCTGTACGGCATGGTGCCCCGCCCGCCGGCCTATGACCTCCATCCGCGCCGGGCAGGTCGGGCGCGGCACGGGGGCGAAATCACGCCCGTCGTGCCCACGCCGCAGATCCTGCGGGAGGCCGCGGTCAGCCATGCGCATCCTGGTCCGCCCCGTGCGCCACGGCGTCGTGCTCAACTACCTCGGCCAGCTCATGATGCTGCTGGGCGCGGCGATAGTCGTGCCCGCGGTCGTGGCGCTGCCGGCCGCCGAGTGGACGATGCTACTCGCGCACGTCGTGGCGGGCCTGGTGGCCGCCGGGGTCGGCTGGCTCCTGCGCCGTTCGACCGTCGAGTCGGCGATCCGGCCCGTCGAGGCGCTGGTGGTCGGCGGGCTGATCTACGTCGTGGTCACCTTCACGCTCGCGCCGATCATGCGCCTGGGCGGGCTGTCGTGGATCGACGCCATCTTCGAGGCCATGTCGAGCTGCACCACCACCGGCCTGTCGATGATCGGCGACACGTCGGCGGTGCCGCGCACGCTGCTGTTCACCCGCGCGCTGATGCAGTGGTACGGGGGCCTCGGCTTCGTCATCCTGACGCTGGCGGTGCTGGTGCCGCCGGGGAGTAGCGCGTCGCGGCTGCTGACCACGCAGCTCGAGAAGGGCGAGGTCGTTCCCAGCGCGGTCGCCGCCGCGAGGTCCCTGTCCCACCTGTATCTCGCCTACACGCTGGCGGCGATCCTGCTGTTGCTGATGGGCGGCGTGGGCATCTTCGACAGCTTCTGCTACGGGCTCACGACCGTCTCGACGGGCGGCTTTGCCACGCACAATGCCTCCGTCGCCGGCTTCTGGTGGCCGAGCCTCCTGGCGCTGATCCCCTTCATGCTGCTGGGCGCGTGGCCGCTGACGCTCTATCGCCGCTGGCGGGCGGAGGGGCTGCAGGCGGTGCTCGGCGATGCGCAGGTCCGGGTGCTGACCGGCCTGACCGTCATCTGGATCGCGGCGCTCATGATCGTGTTCCGCACCACCGACGCGGCGCTCGGGCACGGCGCGATGGACGCGGTGTTCGTGGGCGTATCGCTGCAGACCGGCACCGGCTTCACGACCGTCAGCCCGGCGGCGCTCAGTCCGCTCGGCAAGCTGCTGATGCTGCTGCCCATGAACATCGGCGGGTCACTGGGCTCGACGGCGGGCGCGATCAAGATCTACCGCGTGCTCGTGGTGCTCGCGCTGCTGCGCATGACGATCTTCCGCACGGTGCTGCGGCCCGCGGTCGTCACGCCCTTCATGGTGGGAGGAAGGTCGCTGGGGCGCGATGAAGTCGAGACCGTGGCGGGGTTCGTCATCGGTTACATTGCGCTGCTCGTGCTGTCCACGGCGTGCTTCGTGGCCGCCGGGTTCGATCCGCTCGGCTCGCTGTTCGAGTGCTCGTCGGCGCTGGGCGCATCGGGGTTCACCGTAGGCCTGGCCTCCACGGCGCTGCCGGTGTGGGCGAAGCTGGTTCTGACCTTCAACATGTGGGTGGGGCGGATCGAGATCGTGCCGGCGGCGCTGGTGCTGTATCCGCGGGTGTGGATGGGCCACAGGAGGCGGTAGGATGAGGGTTCTGATCGTCGGCTCGAGTCGCCTCGCCATCCAGGCGGCCGAGATCTTCATCGGCCGCGGCGACGAGGTCGTCATCATCGAGATCGACCCTGAGAAGGCCGCGCATCTGGCCGAGACCATGGACGTCGCGGTGGTGGAGGGCGACGGCGCCGACCCGCGCATGCAGGCGGCGGCGGAGGCCCAGGACGCCGACGCCTTCATCGCCGCCACCCGCGACGATCAGACCAACATCGTGGCCGCGCTCGTCGCCCGGCGCTTCGCCATCGAGGAGGTCATCGTCAAGCTCGAGAACCCCGACTACATCCCGGTCTGCGAGGACCTGGGGCTGGACAAGCTGGCGCTGCCGGAGCTGTCCTTCGCGATGTACGTGTCCGAGATGGCGCGCGGGCTGAATCTGGCGGAGATCGGGGAGCTCTTGCGCGGCGACGCGCGGCTGTTCCGCTTCCTGGTGGATGAGGAGCTGGACCGCAAGCCGGTGTACGAGCTCAACCGCGAGCTGCCGGAGGACACGGCCGTGATCGTGGTGCTGCGCGCAGACTCGTTTCTGCCCGCGCGCGAGGAGGTCGTGCTGCAGCCGGGCGACGAGGTGCTGGTGATGACTCGCCAGCGCAACCTCGCCGAGCTGACGCGCAGGTACACGCCGACGGGGTAGGGCGCAACCGTAGCCGTTGTCGTGTGCCGCCGCCGCCCTCGTTGGCGGAG
>JALGUI010000512.1 GCA_029820915.1 Candidatus Zipacnadia bacterium
TGGCGGCGGCCGGCGCCGAGACCGTGACGCTCGCCGTCAGCAACCCGCTCAATGCGCCCCGCCCCGACGCCATCTGCATCGGCCCCGCATCGCTGCTCGGGGACGTGGCGCCCGGCGCCTACCAGGGCGTTACCAGGGCGGGAGCGCCCGTGGCCGTGCAGGTTGATGACCTCGACGCCGACGGCGCGGCCGACGAGCTGGTGATGGTGCTCGACCTGCCGCCCGCCGGCCAGATGACCGTCTGGGTGGACACGTCGCGCGCCTGGCCGGGCGCCGACTTCGCCGACGTGCGCACGAGCTGGCGCTATGACGACTACGCGGCCCTCGACACCGATCGCATGGGCTTCGGCCTGTACGGGATATTCGCGCCTCACGGCGACGCCGGGCGGCTGCAGTGGGACCTGTACGGCAAGCGCCCCGAGGCCTGGCAGTTGTCGCTGGACGCGCTCGAGGGCGTCAACTACCACGAGGACAACCCGGTGGCCGTGGACTACCTGCTGGTCGGGACCAGCATGGCCCTGGGCGGGCCGATCATCGGCGAGGCGCGGCCGGCGTCCGGAGAGAACGGACAGTTCGAGTACCGTGCCATCTGCAACGGCCCCGTGCGGGCCGGCCTGGAGGTCACCGTAACTGACTGGCGCACCGAGGGCGGCGGCGAGTACGATGTCCGGGCCGAGTACTTCGTCTATGCCCACCACGACTTCCTCGACGCGCGCTTCACGGTCGGCCCGAAGACGCTGTCTGGCGGGGCATTCGGCCTCGGCGTGCGCCGGATCCCGCACCCGGACGTGTTCCTGGGCGACGCGGAGGCGGGCATCCTCGCCGTGATGGGTCAGCAGGCGGGCATCGTTGGGCGGACCGGACTTGCGGTTGTCTTCGACCCGGCGAGCTTCCTGCGCTGGGGCGTGCAGGCCGAGGGGGGCGACGCCTACGTCGTTCGCCTGCGGCCCACCCCGAACGGCACGCATCGCGCCTGGCTGATCGGAGTCTGGGAGCACGGCGGCATCGCGACGGCAGACACCTTCGCGGATCACATCAGTAGCCTGGCCGCCCGCTTCGGGGCCCCCACGGTCGTGGCCAGGTAGCTCGCGGCCCGGCCCCGACCACGATGGACGCCGAGCCGCTACACAGAACGGACGCACAGGAGATAGAGCATGCAGATCGGCATTCGCAACGGATCGATGGGCTTCCCTGAGATGAATGAGCTGTTCGAGCAGGCCGCGCAGATCGGCTTCGATGGCGTGGAGCTGGACATCGGGGCGGAGTACGACGACGAGCCGGTGCTGTCGGTCGAGGGCCGCGCGGAGATCAAGGAGTTGGCGGAGCGCACGGGCGTCGAGGTCCCGTCGCTATGCATCGGGGCGCTCTGGGCCTTTAGCCCGGCGGCCACCGATCGGGAGCTGCTCGAGACCGCGCGCCACCTGCTCGCGGCCGCCATCGAGGCGGCGGCGGACCTCGGAGCGCGCTGGATCCTGGCGCCGGTGACGCCCGCCGAGGAGGAGATCAGCCACCAGGAGTGCACGGCGCGCTGGATCCGCGAGATGAAGGCCATCGCTCCCGCCGCCGAGGAGGCCGGGGTGATCCTCTGCCTCGAGAACGTCGGGCGGGGCTGCGGTAAGTCGGCGGAGGACCTCAAGGGCCTCGCCGACGGCGCGGCCAGCCCCAATGTCATGACCTACTACGACGTCGGCAACGCCTGCGCCTTCGGCAACGACGCGGTGGCCGAGATCGAGTACCTCGCCGAACTCATCGGCGTCGTGCACATCAAGGACCACGAGGCCGACCTGCTGGGCGACGGCATCGTGGACATCCCGCTGTGCGTCGATGCCCTGCGCGGGGTGGGCTACGACGGCTGGCTGATCCTCGAGACCCCGGCCACCGACGACCCGTTGGAGGCCGGGAACTACAACCTCGCCTACCTGCGCGACGTCGTGGACTGATCCCGTGACGGAGAAGGGATGCCATGTGTGGACTCGCTCGTGCCACAAGAGCGGTCGCCCTCGTCAGTGCCCTGGTGAGCCTGGCGGCGTGCGCGGCGTGGGGGCAGCCGGACGCGCCCGGTGACCAGGCCGCCGACCAGGAGCGCCTCCGCCAGGAGCGGGCCGAGCACCTGCGCCAGATGGCGCAGCAGCAACAGCAACAGCCCGCAGCGATGCGCTATGTGATCACGATGGACGGTGGCGGACCGGGGCAGATGCGCCGCATGGGCGGCCCGCCCGACCCGGAGATGGTGCCCGCGCAGGTCTACGTGGCCGGCGACTTCGTCTACGTAGCGCGCGGCTACATGCTCTGTCAGTTCCTGACCGACGATGCGCTGGAGATGGTGGCTGAGGCCGATCTGCGCACGGAGGACGAGCGCGCGGGCGAGGTCCGGCCCGGCGTCGTCATGGGCCGACCCGACCCCGCCATGGTGCCGGTCCGGGTGGAGTTCGGGGAGAACGGCGACCTGCTCTTCGTGCTGCGCGGCTACATGTTCCGGCTGTACTACGCCGAGGGGCTTGAGCTCGTGGGCGAGTTCGACCTGCGCACCGAGGAGGAGCGAAACCGGCCACCGCGGCCCCAGATGGCGATCCCCCGGCCCCCGGGCGGCATGATCGGCCCGCCCGAGGGCCCGCCTGCGCTGGGGCCTCCGGCGCCGCCCCCACCGGAGCGCTAGCCCGCACGTGCGCGCCGGCGCCCGCCAACCCGAGGCGATGGCGCGTTCCACAACTCCGCGTAGGTCGGGCATCCTTGCCCGACACAGC
>JALGUI010000513.1 GCA_029820915.1 Candidatus Zipacnadia bacterium
GCGCGCACGACCGCCTCCACGCCCTCGCCCGCGACCTCGGGCTCAGCATACTCCTCGGTCTCGCACGGCAGGATCACGTCGGCGCGCACGCCGGCGGGCAGCGTCACGTCGATATTGAAGCCGTCCTCGGCGCGCTCCCAGGCCACGTCGATCTCGCCGTGCGGCGTGGGCATCCGGCCCTCGACCCAGGTCAAGTCCAGCGGGATCGGGGCGATGGTCGCGCGGGCAAAGCCCGGCTCGGCGGGCTCGACGCCAAGCTGGTAGGCACCCAGGAAGTGCACCGGCCCGGCCGACCAGGCGTGACAATGGCTGCGCGTATCCTCGAACTTCTCCCACGCCGTCGTGGCTCCCGCGCGCAGCATGTGCCCCCAACGCTCACACGTCCAGTCGAGGAGCGTCCGGTCCAGGCCGAGCTTGGCCAGCGCCTCGAAGGTGAAGAACATGAAGAACGGGCTGCCGATCTCAACGAAGCCCTCGGGCGGGTCGTAGACATGCTGCTTGACCACGGGCAGGCGCTCCTCGGGCACCGTGCCGCACAGATAGCAGACCGTCTGCGTCTGCTGGCTGAACACCGCCGAGCGCGCGCCGTCCGCGTGGATGGCGTCGATGTACGCCTGCCTGTCGTCATCCCACAGGTGCTCGTTGATGGCCGCGGTCAGCTCGTCCGCCGCCTGCAGGAAGTCCCCCGCGTCGTCCTCGCCGAGCAGGTCAGACATCGTCGCCCCGCGCCGCAGCGCTTCTACCAGCCACGCGTTGTTGTGCGTGACCACGCCCGCGCCCGGCGTGTCCATCGGCGCCCAGTCGATCAGGTTCCACGCCTCGATCTCGAGCAACCCCTGCGCGTTGCGCATGCCCAGGAAGCTGTGGAGCGTCTCCGACACGGACGGGTAGATCTCGCGCTGGAAGTCGAGGTCGGCGTCGTACAGATAGACCTCCTGGCAGGCCAGCACCCACAGTTCGGACCACGCCGGGATGATCCCGAGATCGCCTGAGGGCACGCGCGACTCGGGCACCGGCGAGCGGAACATCGACTGCGCGGCCAGCCGCCAGTTGCGCTTTGCGAACTCATACGTGCCGAAGGCCGCGAAGCTGATCAGCGCCTCGTTGCGCGCGTCGCCCACCCACAACGCCTGCTCGTAGAGCGGGCAATCGACGAAGGTGTCCTCCATGCAGCAGTGCGTGGTATGCGCGCACATCTCCCAGATGCGGTTGACCAGCGCGTCCGAGCAGCGGAACGCCCCGCGCGCGGGCACCGGCATCGAGTGGAAGAGCACCCGCAGGTCGCGCAGGCGCAACGGGGCGGTCAGGCCGCGCACGGTCAGGATCAGGTAGCGCAGGCCACGACGGTGGGGGCTCTGGAAGCGCTGGACGCCCTCGCGCGCGATGTAGCGCAGGCCCGCGTCGATGCGCGTCCACTGCGGCTCGCCGTCGCGGAAGGCCTCGAAGCCGTAGAAGTCGAGCACCGCGCCCTCGGGCGCCTCGACCTCGAACTCCAGCAGGCCCGAGATCTCCCTGCCGAAGTCGATGAGCAGCTCGCTGTCGCCCGCCGGGTTCGGGTGGACGGTCGCGACCTCCGCGTTGGCCGCGCACAGCGCCTGCGGGTCGTCGATGCCTGGCGCCGCGCCCGGGATGCCACTCGCATACTGCGTGAGCAGCCCGTTGTGCACGTCGCAGAACTGCTCGGCGGGCAGCGGAACGAACTCAGGCCGGCCGGCGGCCAGCGCCTCCGCCTCGCCGCAGGCCAGGGCCGTTGCCATGAGCTGCGCCGCATCCTCGGTCGCGTCTGGATCGAAGACGCAGATCGCCACCGGCGTATCGCCGCCGACCGGCGGCGACAGCTCGATCGGCACTGCCGCATCGACGCCGACCGTGACCGTCCCGTACGTGCGCGTGGTGCCGCTGTCGATGACCAGCAGGTTCGCGCCCGCGCGCAGGGGCAGCTCGGCCGGCTCCCAGCGGCCGCTGAGGGCCAGCGCCTCGCCGTTGACGGACGCGCCCGCCACCCCCAGACGGCCGTAGGGCAGCAGCCGCGCGGTACACTCTTCGGGCGCGACCAGCACCACCGCGAAGAGCGCCGCGATGGGCTCGGCCACGTCGCCGGGCGGCATCGACGGGCGGAGGTTCACGTCGAGCCCATGCTGAGGGGGGCGCACCGTGCGCGCGCTGACGAACCGGGCCGGATGGACCGGGGCCTCGGTCAGGAACGGGATCTCGCGCGCGGTCATGCCCGTCCACGGCTCGGCGCCGACCGGGCCGACCTCGACCGCGCCGTCCCACGCGGAGTCGTCGAAGCCAATCTCGGCCCAGCCGGACGGCTCCTCGCGCGCGTCGTACTGCTCCGCCCAGCCCATCTGCAGGGCCGCGCGCGGCGTCGGCCGCCGCCAGCCCGTGTGGGGCGCGACCCGCCACGACGCGTCGCTGACCAGCACGTCGCTCCCGTCGGCCTCGAGGCGGCAGATCAGGCCGCCGCGGCCGCGCATATACTGGTAGGTCGAGACGCCAAAGTGCAGCACCAGCACGGTGATGACGTTCTCGCCCGCGCGGAGGTGGCACGCCACGTCGTGGCTGTCGTACTGCTGCGCGAACGGCCAGCAGCGGTTCGGGCCGCGGCCGACACGCTCGCCGTTGACGAACAGCACGTAGCGGCTGTCCGCCGAGATATGTAGCGTTGCCTCTTCGGGTCTGTCGTCAAGCTGGAAGGTGCGCCGTGCTGCGAGGTAGTAGTTCGTCGGTGACGCCT
>JALGUI010000514.1 GCA_029820915.1 Candidatus Zipacnadia bacterium
GCGGATGTACACCGAGCCGAGGCCCAGCAACAGCAGCAGGAGACAGACGAGGCCGAGGGGCGGCGCGATCAGGAAAGCGGCCCAGCCCCACTGCTGACCGGCGAAGTGCGCGAGAACGAGGGCGCCCGTCGCCAGGGCCACGGTCATCAGGCAGTCCTGCCGCGTCACCTCGCCGGCGCGCGGGCCGGTCGCGGCCGCCGCTGCCGTGCCGTTCGTAGGACAGGCATCCTGCCTGTCCGTCGTTGCCGTCGGCCCCCGCCGCGTCCGAGCCACACTCACTCCTCCGCCGGCACGAGCGCCAGGTAGTCCAGCGCCAGGCCCTCGCCAAGGTTGGTCATGCGGATTCGGCCGCTGTTCCCGTCACTTGTACACGCTTCCACGATGACCGATCTCACGAACTGAGATCACTCGGCGGGAATGGTCCACTGCGAAGACCGCCCGGTAGCGCCCGACCCGTAGGCGGTACATGCCCTCAAACTGCCCCTTGAGGGGCTTCACGCTTCGACTGGGCACCGGCCACTCCGCCAGCCCTTTGAGCCCGTCTATCATGCGCCGTCGTGTCTGGAGTTCGAGCCGCAGCAACTGCCTCTCTGCCTTCGGTTCCAGTTCAATCGAGTACGCTTTCACCGAGTTCCTCCGATTTCCGCTCTACCTCTTCGAGCGGAATCCCGGGCTCAGCCTCACCAGCGAAGAACGCCCTAAGGGCCTCGATCTCCTCCTCGTCCGGCTCCCAGACGTCGTCATCCTCAACTCGGTCAGCAAGGAACTCAATGAAGTCGATGAGTTCGTACTTCCGGAACTCAGGAAGCTGCCTGGCCTTCTCCCAGGCGCTCTCGAGGTGCTTGTCAACCGCGCTCGTGGCCATGGACCGTCCTCCTTTCACTCTCATCATACCCGGGGCTCGGGGGGCTGTCTACCTCACCGGCACGAGCGCCAGGTAGTCCAGCGCCAGGCCCTCGCCAAGGTTGGTCATGCGGATGCAGTGGCGCCAGGCCCTCGCCAAGGTTGGTCATGCGGATGCAGTGCGGGCCGGCGGTCAGGCGCACGGGCGGCCCCAGGCGCTTCATCGCCCAGTCGTCGCCGCTGGTGCAGAAGCCGCCGGTGGACTGGAAGCGGAGGTCGGCCCAGGCCTCGCCGGGGCTCTCGCCGTCGATGGTGAGGCTGCGCACGGCCTCCTCGGACGCGGTGGCGTAGCGCGCGTAGATGAGGTAGTCGGCGGCCTCGGGCACCCCGAACTGCCACTCCAGCCAGTGGCCGAGGTCGGCGTGCCACATGGTTCCTGACCTCGCCGCCGCCCTGGCCGGAGTAGTCCTCGGCCTGCACGGTGATCACGCCCTCGGCGTCGGCGAGCGCGGGCTCGGGCAGCCGCACCTGGATGACCGCCTCGCCGGTATTGCCCTCGGCGTCCTCGACGATGGCCCGCACCTGCAGCAGCGTCACGTCGTCCGGGGGCTCGAACTCGACCTGCTCGCCCTCAAGCTCCCGGCCGTCGGGCAGCAGCCAGCGCACGCGCGCCACGTCGTCCTCGGGGTCCTGCGTGATGGCCGAGAGCTGCACAGTGCGCCCCTCCCCGGGCGGCAGCGTCGTGCGCCCCTCGATCTGCACGCTCGGCGCAGAGGCATTGAACCAACGGCCCGGATAGAGCGCCGCCCACTCGGACCAGCCGCGCGCACTCACGCGCACGCGGCCGGGGCCGGTCAGCTCAAGCGCGTAGAAGCCGTCCTCCTTCGGCTGAAGCTGCTCGCGGAGGTCCAGCTCCTCGCCCGAGGGCGACAGGAGGCGCCAGTCATAGCGCCCGTCGAGAAGCTTGAAGGCCAGCGTGCACTGCCCTGGACCACCGACGGGCGATCGCTGCCCACCGGCCGGCGGGCGCAACAGGATGCGCGCCCCGCCCTCCGGCACATCGACCTCCAGGCCGCCCAGCAGTGACAGGACGATCGGGTTGATCGACGAGGTCACCTGCCACGGCCCCATGTCCTCCGCAAGCCGCAGGCGGTAGACGCCCTCGACGGCCTCCTCGACGATGATGCGGCCATCTGCGGCGGGCCGCCACGTGTCGCCCTCGGGCCCGATCAGCTCCGCCGCCTCACCCGGCGCGGCGCGGCCCTCGCGGTCGAACACGCGGAGCTGGAAGGGCTTGGCGTCGTCGCAGCGCAGCAGGATCGTGGCGCCCCGCTCACCGCCGAAGCCGGGCTCTCTGAGGCGATGCAGGCGGTCGAGCGCGTGCACGATGTAGGGCGTCCAGCGCTGGTGCGACACGCTGCCCAGGCTGTCGAAGCCCAGGTTCATGCTGCGGACGGCCACGTCGGCGAACAGGGGGTCGCCGCTCAGTTCGTGGGCGAACAGCATCAGCCCGGCGAGGGTGTCGGAGCGGCTCGAGGTCAGACTGCTCTCGGGGCAGGAGGTGTAGCGGAACATCTCGACCTCGTCCTCCCACATCTGCTCGATGACGTAGCGCGCCGCGTCCGGGATGGCCTCGGCCACGCGCTCGTCGCCGGTCTCCTGGTAGTATTCGCGCAGGCCCACGCCCAGGACGCCCTGCATGAAGCTGCAGGCGCCGCGGCAGCGTGGCTCGCAGTAGCAGTGGCCGGGCACGAGCTGGCGCGCCCAGCCGGAGCCGGGCGTGCGCCGCTCGAGGGTGCGATCGACCATGATGCGGGCGGCGTTGAGGTAGAACGGGTCGCCGGTCGTCCGGTACGTCGCCATAGTCAGGATCAGGTGCCAGCCCGGGACGCGGCCGTTGGTGAAGTCATAGTCGTTGATATACGTGCCGCCGTAGTGGTCGGAGATCATGCGGGCGGCCTCGATGGCGGTCGGGTCGCCGGTGAGCATGAAGTGCTCGCAGGTGCCCTCGGTCCAGGTGTGGGTGGGCGTCTGCCCGGCGCGCGGGCTGCCGTACTTGCCCTCAAGCTTCGTGTCGATGTAGGAGCCGGTGTGTCCGATGGAGTGCGTCCACGAGCCTCCGGCGTAGCCGCTCTGGTGCCAGTGGCAGAGGTCCACGTCGATATCGTGGCGCGCCATGTCGCGCATGCGCTGATGCCAGCGGAACTCGCCCGAGCGCACGAACATTTGGGCGGCCGTGTGGTGGTGGTCGTATTCTCCGTTGGCCCAGTTCGCCCCGCGCTCTCCCCACTGGTCGCCGAAGTTCAGCATCCCGTACTCACGGACCGACTCTAGATGCCCGACGTAGCTGTCGTACACGCGCCGGCAGACGTCGTCGTAGCGGGGCGTGCGGCCCGTGGTCTCCGGGACGAAGTCGCCGAAGACGCCGCTGTCGGCGTACCACGCCGGCGGCGCCGCAAGCACCGGCGGTTCGCCCCCCAGCGCCGCCAGCGCATCGCCGTCGGCGCCCGCGAGGTCGATCCACAGGTCATGCACTTTGGTGACGCCCTGGCGGACCTTGTAGACGCCGCCCTGCAGGTAGTAGTAGAGCTTGTAGAGGTCGCGCTCGGTGCAGTCGTCGTACTCGCCATCGGCGAAGTCCGGGCAGATGTCCACGAACAGCGCGCCATCGTTGACCCCGATGGCCTTCGGGTAGAGCTGCCAGAAGTCGGCGCAGGCGAGCGTCACGTCACCGGCCGAGATCCAGCCCGGCGCGCGTCCGCCCTCAGCGGCCCCGGAGTAGCTATCGTCGCGGAGCTGAGCGATGCCCGTGTCGTCGGCCAGTGTCGTCACGACGGGCTCGTCGGCGCCGATGGTTACCGGGGCGTCGGCGACCGCCAGCGGCAGCTCGAAGCGGATGCCCTGGAACTGGCGGGACTCGGAGCCGGACATGTCGTTGCCCCAGCGATAGCTGACCCTGACCGCCGGGGAGCGGGCGAAGAACGTCAGCCGCACCTGATAGCTGAAGAACTCGCCCGCGTCGG